>NZ_NCVH01000032.1:0-236463 GCF_002096855.1 Streptococcus mitis
TTGCTTCTCTCAAGTGACAACTATATTAGTATATCACAGCCGCTTTCGCTTGTCAACACTTTTTTGAAACTTTTTTAATCTTTTTTCATCAAGTGTGCCATCCGCAACATACCATAGTCCGTACGGGATTCGAACCCGTGTTACCGCCGTGAAAAGGCGGTGTCTTAACCCCTTGACCAACGGACCAGAGTTGTTTTCAACTCTTACTATTATACAGACTTTTTCAGACTTGTCAACACCTTTTTCTGTTTTTTTCTTTTTTTTTGCATAGCTTCTTACCGAGTACGGATATCAAACTCCTTAAACACAATACGTAAGTCTCTTAATACTCTTTGACGTCCTCGGAAGCGTTCATGTCTTAAGACGCGCTCTAACTCTTCTTGTTTGTCTTTACTTTGTTTGCTTCTATAATCTCTTAGTGTCTCATGAAAGAGATAATACTCATCTAGCCACAGACCTCCCTCACTGATACGATGACTAATTTCACCTACTTCTTCATAAGGTTCTTTATCATATCTACGCTTCTGGCTTTCTTGTTTACGGATATGGTCTAAAATTCGATTACGGAATTTAGTTTTGAAGTATTTTCGTAAGCGTGGGATATCTTCTACCAACTCTTCTTCTCTACTAATCAATTCATGTAAGCAAATCATTCCCTCTTGGTCCCAATCTGATAGCTCCCATAAATGAAGGTAATATTCATTTCTACTCTTATATACAATGCCTCGAACTTCTTTATACAATTCTTTAAACATAACGTTCCCCTTTCTAGATACAGTCTAACAAATAATGAAACTAATTCGGTTCTTTTCTCCATTCTGTTCCCTACACCGTCTAAACTGCACAAAAAAAGAGAGGACATGCCTCTCTCAGGGTTATTTTTCATCATTCATTTTTGACTTTACTTCATCATAAGATAATGCATGAGATTCCTCTTCTACGGTTTCAGGCATCTTTCCTGTTTCATAAAGAGCTTTAATTTGTGTACTATCCAATGTTTCGTATTTCAATAATGCTTCTGCAATCAACTTGTGAGTTTCACGATTTGACTGAATAATTTCAGCAGCTTTATTTCGTGCTTCATTTAATAATGAACGAACTTCTTCGTCAATTTCATAAGCTGTTTGTTCTGAGATTGATTTTTGAGGGCTCTGTGCACCAAACATAGCATGATTGCCCTCATATTGAACTGGACCTAGTTTTTCACTCATACCGTACTCTGTAACCATTGCACGCGCCATTTGTGTCGCCTGTTCAAAGTCGTTTGAAGCTCCTGTAGTTTGGACATTAAAGATAATTTCTTCAGCTACACGTCCACCCATTAAACCAGCCAATTGCTCTTTCATATCTTCTTTAGATAGAAGCATTTGGTCTTCCTTAGGAAGTGCAATCATGTAACCACCTGCACGGCCACGTGGTACAATTGTAACCTTATGGACAACGCGGGCATTCGACAAGACTAGACCAACAATGGTATGTCCTGCCTCATGGTAGGCAACCAATTCACGTTCTCTTTGTGAAACTGTCTTATCTTTCTTAGAAGGTCCAGCAATAACTCTATCTTCTGCTTCATCAATATCTGAGGCATCAATTATCGATTTATTGCGACGAGCAGCAACTAAAGCCGCTTCATTTAAGACATTCTCTAAATCAGCACCAACAAAACCTGGAGTTTGTTGGGCCACTAATTTCAAATCAACATCTTCTGCTAAAGGCTTGTTCTTAGCATGAACTTTCAAGATTGCTTCGCGACCTTTAACATCAGGACGGCCAACCAATACTTTTCTATCAAAACGTCCTGGACGCAAAAGGGCAGGATCAAGTACATCTGAACGGTTTGTCGCAGCGATGACGATAATCCCTTCATTTCCCTCAAAACCATCCATCTCAATCAAGAGTTGGTTCAAGGTTTGTTCACGTTCGTCATTTCCTCCGCCAAGACCAACTCCACGTTGACGTCCAACAGCATCAATTTCATCGATAAAGATAATAGCTGGTGCTGCTTTTTTGGCATCTTCAAAAAGAGAACGAACACGACTAGCTCCAACTCCGACAAACATTTCTACAAAGTCAGAACCTGAAATACTAAAGAATGGAACACCTGCTTCTCCGGCGACTGCTTTAGCAAGCAAAGTTTTACCTGTTCCCGGAGGTCCCTCCAAAAGAACACCTGCTGGAATACGGGCTCCAAGTTTTGTAAATCGTTTTGGATCTTTTAAAAATTCAACAACTTCAACTAGTTCTTGTTTTTCTTCCTCAGCTCCAGCAACATCTGAAAATCTTACTTTAATATCTTCTTTATTTGCAGCTTTAGCCTTACTACGTCCAAAACTCATCGGGTTACGGCTATTATTTCCTCCCATATTTCCCATCATTGAGAATAGGAAGAAGAAAAGAATACCGAATGGCACAATGGATACAAGAATATTAATCCACATACCACTTGAACTTTCATGCTTAATAGTTACTTCCGCTTTATGGTCAGAAGCAAGCTTTTGCAATTCTGATACTGTAGTATCTGAAGGAAGAATAATACTTGAAAATTTCTCTACTGTTGTAGCAGAAGGAGAAAAGAACTGGATACCTGTTTCTTCTTTACTTGTTTTAGGATTTTTATAGACACCCGAAACTTCGATAACACTGCCATTTGGTTGGTAAGTCAATTCTTTTACATTGTCATCGGTAATTTCTTTTACCAATTCTGTATAATTAATTTGCTCACTTTTCCCTGCAACACTACCTGTACTAAAATACTGGTAAGCTGTAACTAGGAAAAAAATAAGTAATAACCATAGAAAAGGATTTTTAATTAAACCATTATTTTGTTTTTTCATTAAAAATTGTTCTTTCTAATTTGAATACACTTCTTCTTTCAATACTCCAACATAAGGAAGGTTACGATAATTTTCTTTGTAGTCTAAACCATAACCTACTACAAACTCATTTGGGATAGTAAAGCAGGTATAGTCTGCCTCAATTTCTACAACACGTCCTTCTGGTTTATCCAACAAGGTTGCAATTTTAACAGAAGCAGCCTCTCTTGCAATAAACATATCTCGCAAATTCTTCAAAGTTTGACCTGTATCAATGATATCTTCTACAAATAAAACATGTCTTCCTTTGATATCTTGAGTCACATCTTGCTTGATATTGATGACACCGCTACTTGCTGTTCCACCATGATAGCTAGAAACCATCATGAAGTCCATTTCAATATGTGTGTCGATATGTTTGACCAATTCAGCCATAAAAGGAATAGATCCTTTTAAAATCCCAACTAAAATTGGATTTTTTCCTGCATAGTCTTTAGTGAGTTGAGCACCTAATTTTTTAGCAGCTTCTGTAATTTCATCGTGTGAAACGAGGATTTTTTTAATATCGTTTTCTAACATTTTTTTACCTATCTATTTTTTCTATATAAAGTACAGTGTTCATTATATCATTTTTCGTGTTTTTACTCAAATTACTGGTCGCAATTCCCAAAATTGAGACAATTTCACCAAATTGCTCAATAATCAGAGCTGATTTTCGCTTTTCCATAGGGATTTTCAAATCAATAAATAGACGTCTGAGTTTTTTTCTATGACCATTTTGAATCAAAAAATCTCCTGTTTTTCGATGACGAATGTGTATGGATGTTTCCCGTGAAACAGGTACCTGCTGAATTAATTCACCTTCTAAAGGAAGTCCAAAGGAAAATAAATAACCCTGGTAGGATACCTGATTTTGATAGTGTAACACAAGTTCATCTTCCTTTTCATCAGACTGAGGACTGATTTTACAAATCCGAAACTGTTGATACTCTTTTACTAATTCATAACCATTTTTAAGCGGATGACGATACTGGCTTTTAGTTTTTAAAATTTTTCTAACTTCTTCAAACTGAGCTTTTGTAAGATTCAAATCTGGAAAACGATTCAGATAAGTTTGAAGTAAAACTCTTTGTGTCGACTCAGAGTAAGACAATAGCTGATCTAAATTTTCTACATCAATATTCTTTGATAATTCAGCTATAGCTAAGTCATAATCTAAAATTTCATTGCCGATGCTTAAGATTGCATCTCTAAATCTAGGATTTTCTTTTTCTAATTCTGGTAAATAAGAGTTTCGAATACGATTGCGAAAATAATGATTTTCCTGATTTGATGTATCTTCAAAGTGAAAAATTGGTGGAAAGTCTTTTTTCTGAAAATGCAAGAAGGGACGAATGATTTCTATCTCTCCGACTACTTGCTTCTCCTTAATTCCTGATAGATAGCGCAAACGAGTTCCTCGAATCAAGCGCATTAAAATCGTTTCCACCTGATCATCAGCATGGTGGGCAGTGACTAAAGCTGTCGCACCTGTCTTTTTCATGACCTCTTGAAAAAAATCATAACGAAAATGTCGAGCACGCGCTTCTGAAAATTCACCTAAAAAATTACTGATATAAATAGGAAGCTCTGCTTCAGCAGCTAACTTCCTTAATTCCTGTTCTTCCCAATCTGATTCTACTCTCTGCTTATGATTCACATGAGCTAGAATCAATTCAATTTCTAATTCTTTTTGATACGTAGATAACACCTTAAATAGAAACATAGAATCTAATCCACCAGAAAGAGCTAGCACCACCTTAGCATGCTTTTTGAAATATCCCTTCTTGAGAAAATGATTTAAAAAATCTTGTTCCCTCATTTTAGAACCTCATAAACATCCTTGGCTATCTTAGAAATCGTATCATAATCAGAATTTTTAGTGAAAATAGAAAGAATAAATGGAGAATCTGCATAGACAACACCCGTATCATGCTTAAATTCATCCGCATCTCCAATTTTATGAGCTACTTTAACAGAAACACCTTTGGCAATTCTCTCATTATCAAAATCTGTTTTAGTCAAAGAATCCAATACAAATCCATTTTGATTATAAATAGCCTCCATGACCTTCCCAGCCATCTTAGAAGAAATCAATTTTTCTTTGGAATCCCAATCATCTCCCATAATAGCAGACATCTGGGATTTAAATGTGGCATCAGATTGGTTTGAAATGTAATATCCCAATAAATTATGAGCTACATTATCAGATTCTTTTGATACTTTCGTAATTAAATCCTTTAGAGAATACTCTTTATTATCCTCTTTTTTAGGAAGGCTACCACTTCCCTCTGGTTTATAAGAACCTGGAAAATCATTGACTGCAGATACGTATTTTATAGTCGTGTCTAACTGATAAAGCCCCTCATTTATTTTTTCTTGCGCATAATAGAGATAAGGTAATTTTAAAACACTAGCTGCATACATCTTTTCATCTTGATTGATACCAGCCTCTTTTCCAGTAGTCAGTTGCTTAACATAAATAGAAAATGAATCCTTCTGATATTTTTCCGATAACATTTCTTGGACTTTACTCATCCGATTATCTTCTTCAGAAGTTGATTCTTTAGCTGCCCATCCAGCCTGATCAATATGTAGAAATTCTCTTCCTTCTACAAACATGGTCTTATCAATTGATACTTGCGAATAAGCTGATAAGGATGATTTCACTTCTTTTAAGTCATAAGGACTATTGTACAGTTTAAAATCAGATTCTAACCATACTTTTTTTATTGTTGGAGTTACCTCTGATTGATCATATAAAAATCGTTTGTCTGCAGCAATAAATTGATGGTTTGATAACTTAAATACTGGAATCCCTTGTTTATTCAAGCGCCACTCGGTTATTTGAAAACTTGTTTGGGGAGTCAATTTTCCAGATTCCACCACTAAATCTTCATTCGCATAAACAGGAACCTCTCCATAAACCATGGGAGAACTTAATTTTTCTCTAAAATAAATACCAAAGTCAGATTGTGAAAGGTAATAAATTTCTTTTGAAGTATAGACTACTTCTTTTTCTGTGCTAACGACTTTTGAAATGATCAAAAAACTCGGTAACAACAAAATAATTAAGAATTTACGCATTCTTCCTTTCCTTTTCTTCTTGTAAACGCAATAATTGATTTTTATCAACCAACTCTTCCAGCTTTTCATCCGATAGACTCAAAAATTGCTCTATTACATCTAATAAATTTTCCATTTTATCACCTTGGGAGCAAGTCAGGAATCGTATAAACAGCTTCCCGATTCTTAGAATAATAATATTTTGCACGCATGTATTTAGCAGCGTAATCTTCATCTTTCAACTTTGTAGCAAAAGCTGTCTCTTTCTCCTTTTCCTCACTCAAGGTTTGATACTGAGTTTGCAAATCTGATAACTGTTGACGTCTTTGGAGTAATTGGTGATAGCTTTGAGCAAGATTATAAGTTGGTAAAATGAACAATAAAATCATCAAAATCAGAACCCAACCCATGAAACGATTACGTTTTTGTCGTTCTTTCATCAGATAGCGACGACGTTGGTGTTCATTTTGAATAAAAGAATTATTCAATTGTACGATATTTTTAGACATTTTCTTCTACCCGTGTTTCACTGATAATTTCATACATGCCTGCTGCATCTTCTTTTTTTGTACTATCTTTCATCTCCAGTACTTTTACAAGTAGCAACTTATTTCCAAAACGAATTTCAACTTGGTCATTAACTTTCAAATCCGTTGAACTTTTTGCCAAGATTCCATTTACCTTGATTCTGCCTTTATCTGCTACTTCTTTTGCGACTGTACGACGCTTGATAATTCTTGATACTTTTAAATATTTGTCTAATCTCATTTTTATTACCTCAAATTATTATTGTATCATTTTTATCTACTTTATAGAAGAAAAATGTTAAAGGGAATTGCCTTCTTTCGACACTTTTATCTCTAATAAACTTTCTCCAAAAATGAGTAGACCTTCTAAAATTTCATAGTCCTTCTTGTTTCGAACATCAAATACAACTTCCATTAATCCCTTATTCTCAGCTATGGCTGCTTTTAAATTCGTTGCGGATAAAGCTTTAAAATAATCTTGAGCCAAAAACAGTCGTTGAGTGACTTTTTCAAATTGAACTGTAATCTTATTCTCTTTTCTTTCTACACGTTGAACAAAGACCTTGTCCAAATATGACTTGACTAAACCAATCTCTAAAAGATAAGCAACCACATCTGGGTATTCTCCAAAACGGTCCATCAGCTCTTCTTGTAACTCCTCATAATTGACACGGTTGTCAATTTGACGAATTTTCTTGTAAATTTCAATCTTATGTCGTTGATCAGAAATATAGGTATCAGGAAGATAGGCATCAATTTGTAAAATCAACTCAGAATTCCCTTTGGTTCTTGTGTTCACATTACCATGTCGTTTAGCAATAGCTTCCTCCAATAACTGCGAATACAATTCAAAACCAACAGAATCAATGAAACCAGACTGGGATTTTCCTAAAAGATTTCCTGCTCCGCGAATCGAAAGATCTCGCATTGCAATCTTAAATCCAGAGCCCAATTCTGTAAATCCTTTGATCGCTTCTAATCTCTTCTCGGAGACTTCACTGATTGATTTTTCTGGACGATACATGAGATAGGCATAAGCAATACGATTACTACGACCGACTCTTCCTCTTAACTGATACAAGGTTGACAAGCCCATATGGTCCGCATTTTCAATAAATAAAGTATTAGCATTTGGAATGTCCACCCCTGTCTCAATAATGGTAGTAGTCACTAAAATATCATACTGACCTTCAATGAAATCCAGTAGAGTATTTTCTAACTGAATCTCACTCATTTGCCCATGAACATAACCAATCGAAGCATCTGGAATCAACTCCTGTAATTCGGAAACCTTCTGGTCAATCGTGTCAACTTTATTGTAAAGATAGTAAACTTGACCTCCACGCTCCATTTCACGCAAGACAGCATCACGAATCACACTATCATTCTTTTCTAAAACATAGGTTTGCACTGGATAACGATTAGTCGGCGGAGTTTCAATAACAGACAAATCTCTGATTCCCAGCATAGACATGTGAAGGGTACGAGGAATTGGCGTTGCTGTCAAGGTCAGGACATCTACTTGTTTTTTCAGTTCTTTCAAGGTTTCCTTATGCTTGACACCAAATCGCTGTTCCTCATCAATAATCATCAAACCCAAATCAGCAAACACAACATCTTTTGACAAAACACGATGCGTTCCAATCAAAATATCAATTTGACCATTTTTCAATTTTTCAAGTGTCTCTGCCTGCTCTTTTTTACTTCTAAAACGACTCAATACATCAATATTAACTGCAAAATTTTGGAATCGTTCCTTAAAATTCGTATAGTGCTGTTGCGCTAAAACCGTCGTCGGAACTAGAACGACAACCTGTTTGTGATCATTGACTGCCTTAAAGGCTGCACGCATAGCAACTTCAGTCTTTCCAAAACCAACATCCCCAACTAAAAGTCGATCCATTGGTTGAGAAGACTGCATATCTCTCTTGATTTCCTCAACACTACGAAGTTGATCATCCGTTTCAACATAAGGGAAGGCATCATCAAAAGCATGTTGATCCTCATCATCAGCTGAGAAAGCAAAACCCTTCAACTGACTGCGTTCAGAATAAAGTTTAATTAAATCGTCAGCTATATCCTCTACTTGGTTCTTAACTTTTTGCTTGGCCTTTTTGAAATGACCATCATTTAATTTATTGAGTTTTGGCGCTTTCCCATCACTTGAAATATATTTAGACAGTAGATGAATCTGTTCTACTGGGATAGAGATTTGATCCCCATTTTGATACTGCACACTGACATAATCGCGGTGTATCCCTTTGATTTCAATGGTTTCAATTCCTAAATATTGACCAATCCCATGGATATGATGGACAACGTAGTCCCCTTTTTCAAGTTCATTGTAATCTTTTAATCTCTCTGCGTTTGAAACATGTTGTCTTCGAAAACGACGTTTCAATTTCTTTTGAAAAATCTCATGTTCAGTTATCAATAAAACCTTTTCATCTACAAAATGAAAACCATGTCTGAGATTACCCTCGATTAAGTTTACAGATTCTTTACAAATACTTGACTTATCTCTAGAATCCAATTTAATCTGGTATTCCTCTAAAACATCCTCCAATGTTTTACTTCCCATTGAATTGCTAGACTGCAGGATAATAGTATAATCCATTTTTTTGTATCTCTCAATTTCTTCTTTTAGAAAAGAAAATTGATTAAAAAACTCCTGCATAGGATATTGATTAAATTGATAAATTTGGTCAAACTTGAGATTGCCTAACCCTTTTTGCAGATTAGAGAAAAAGGTAACCGGACTCTGTTTTTTATAGATTTGCTCTGTATCTGCAAAATACTGCATCTCAGAAAATGCTCTACTGTTCTGTAATTCTTCTGTAAAGTATTGTGCTAGTTCTCTTTCAAAGACTTCATACTGATTCATTAATTTTTGATAATCATCAAAGAATACTGGGGTATCTTTTTCAATATAGTCAAAGACAGTCCATGTCTTTTCATAGCACAAAGATAAAAACTTCCGTGAATCTGAATGTATTTGTTTTTGGTGAAAACTTGAAAGAATTTCTTCTAGATAGGATTTCAAAATCGGTGATAACGTTTTTGAAATTTGTTTTTCTAAAGCTGACTGTCCTCGTTGATAATCCTTTTCTCTCAAAAGCATATCACTAGCTGGAAAGATAGTGAGTTCTGTCTGATTTTCTTTCGATAATTGTGTTTCGACTTCAAATGACCTAATACCATCGACTTCATCACCAAAAAACTCAATTCGGTAAGGTTCCAACTGGGATATTTCAAAAATATCTAAAATATCTCCTCGCAGACTAAATTCGCCTTGAGTTTGTACTTGTGTAACTTTTCGATAGCCTATCTCTTTTAACTGATGGATAAGTGCGTGTTGGTCATATTCTTCACCAACTGTTATTTTTACAATACTATCTTTGAATACATTTGGAGACGGTAAAATCAATCGACTTGCTGCGATATTACAAACTAAAATCCCTTTCTTAGATGAATCAGTCAAAAAACGCAAGGCTTCAACCCGTGAAATGATTTTTTCTTGTGAAGACATCAAAAACTCGACCATAGGGGAGTCATCTACCAAAAATGGATAGACAAGTTCCTCACCCAAGATAGATATAAGATCACTAACAAGTCCTTCGGCTTCTCCATAAGTTGACGTCAATAACACAATCTTATCTTCCTGTCTCAAACTACTAGCAATTGCTAAAGTTTTTGTAGAAGTTGACAAGCCTAAGATTAATTGTCTTTTCTTATCTGTCAGATTTTGATGCCATTTTTTTATCTGATCATTTTCTGAGAATAAATCTAATAAGGTCACCATTTATCCGTTATACCTCTGCATCGTTTTTTCAAAGTTTTTCTCTTGTAAATAGTAGTTTACAGAATCGTCAACTTTGTCAATAGACTGTAAAATACCAATATAATCATCCTTGTCAAAAGTACTCAAAACATGGTGAACAACTGACATGCCATTTTTAGGTCTTCCGATTCCAATTTTAACACGATTAAAGGTTTGGGTTCCAATATGTTGAATAATAGACTTGATACCATTATGACCACCTGCTGAACCTTTTGCTCTTAAACGAATTTTCCCAACTTCCATGTCAAGGTCATCGTAAATGATGAGTAAATCTTCAATATCCAAACCATAATAAGTCAATAAAGCATGAACCGCTTTTCCACTTTCATTCATAAATGTCGTTGGTTTGACAAGATAAATTTTTTCTCCATTTAGGAAAAAGGATGCTAGGTCAGCTTGAAATATCTTATCGTGTGTAAAAGTGACATTCTGTTTCTTCGCTAGTTGGTCAATCAACATAAATCCAACATTGTGTTTGGTCTCAAAATATTTATCTCCTGGATTTCCTAATCCTACAAGTAATTTGGTCATTTATTTTTCCTTTCAAAAGCCAAAAGGGTTGGAATTTTTTTCCAACCTAATTGACACTATTTGTTAAATATTATTAGACATTAAAGCGGAATTCCATGATATCGCCATCTTGAACGATATATTCTTTTCCTTCTTCACGCAAGCGCCCAGCTTCTTTTACAGCCTTTTCAGATCCATATTTCACTAGATCCTCATATGACATAGTTACTGCACGAATAAATCCTTTTTCAAAGTCTGAGTGGATAATACCAGCTGCTTGAGGAGCCTTCATACCACGTTTAAAGGTCCAAGCGCGAACTTCTTTTTCACCAGCTGTGAAGTAAGTTCCCAATCCAAGTAAGTGGTAAGCTGCACGAGTCAACTTGTCAACGCCTGACTCTGTCAAACCAAGTGCTTCAAGAAACTCTTGCTTATCTTCTTCGTCTAACTCAGAAATTTCTTCCTCAGCACGCGCAGAAATAACGACTACTTCAGCATTTTCTGTCGCTGCGAATTCACGAATTTGTTTAACATAGTCGATAGAGTCAGGTTCTGAAACAACATCCTCATCCACATTGGCAACATAGAGCACTGGTTTAGTCGTCAAAAGGAAGAGACCTTTGACAACTTTTTGTTCTTCATCTGTAAATTCAATAGTTCGAGCTGATTTTCCATCTTCTAGGACTGGTTTAATCTTTTGAAGAACATTAAACTCAGCTACTGATTCTTTATCTTTTTGCGTACGTGCCATCTTTTCTACACGCGCATAACGCTTATTAACTGATTCTAAGTCAGCAAGAATCAACTCCAGGTTAATAGTATCAATATCTGCAAGTGGATCCACAAAAGCATCTTCACGTCCTTGCTCGCGCATCACATTTTCATCATCAAAAGCACGAACTACGTGAACAATCGCGTCTACTTCACGGATATTAGCCAAGAATTTATTCCCTAGCCCTTCTCCTTTTGAAGCTCCTTTTACAATTCCTGCGATATCTGTAAATTCAAATGTTGTTGGAACTGTCTTTTTAGGAGTGATCATTTCAGTCAATTTTTGTAGGCGTTCATCTGGAACCTCAACCATTCCAACGTTTGGATCAATCGTCGCAAATGGATAGTTTGCAGCCTCTGCTCCTGCTTTTGTAATTGCATTAAATAGTGTTGATTTACCAACGTTTGGCAAACCAACGATACCTGCTGTTAAAGCCATATTTTCTCATTCTCCGTTTTCATTTCAATCCCTAATATTATAACACAAAAAGGGAAAACTTGCTAACCCTCTAACTGAGGGGTTTCAGTCAATAATTTTATTCATTTTTCGATCAAAATCATAGCGCCCCATCATGACAACATGGTCACAATTGCTACATTTAATTTTGATATCTGCTCCTACACGTGTAATTTCCCAACGATTGGCCTTTTTACCTGTTGACTTGATGGTGCAAGCATGTGGTTTTTTCATTTCAACAAAATTTCCAACTTGATACATACTACTCTCCTTCTCTTTTTAGATTATATCATAAAAGAGGCGAGCCAGGCTCAACCTCTTTCACTTAATTTGTACGAACTGGTGTAATGAGCTGCATGAAGTCTTCATCAGTGTCTGCTGGCACAAGAGTAAATGGACGAACAGCTGAGATAAAGCTAATGGTCACCTTTTCGCTATTTAAAGCCTTAAGAGAATCAATCAAGTAAGTTGGGTTGAAACTAATAGTCAAATCTTCACCAGTCACCTGATCAGTATCGATTTCTTCGTTTACTTTACCAACTTCTGGAGAATGAACATGGGCGCTAACAATACCACCTTTAATTTCAAGCTTCACAGTACCATTTTGAGTCGCACTTGATAAAAGGCGAGCACGCTCCATTGACTGACGTAAGTTTACCACATCAAAAGTAATAGTAGTGTTAAAGTCTGTCGGAATCAAGCGATCTGTATCAGGATAGTTACCTTCTAACAAACGAGTATAGAAGCTAATATTTTCGCTTCTAAAGAGGATTTGATTGTTGGCAAAGAAAATCTCTACAGTTTCAATATCGTCTGTAAATACTGCTGAAAATTCGCGTAGAGAACGGCTAGGAATCACGACATCAAAATCATCACTATTTTTTTCAAGAGTCAATTTTTTCTGGCTTAGACGATGAGAGTCTGTTGCAACTGTTTTTAACTCTTTGTGTTGGCTCAATACAAAATGAACACCTGTTAAAATTGGACGACTTTCTTGTGTACTTGCAGCAAAAGCTGTTTCATTGATAATTTTCTTGAGTAATTTTGTTTCAAGAACCAAAGGAGTGCTTGCTGAAATTTCTTGGATTCGTGGATATTGTTCACTATCTTTTCCTTTTAGGGTAATTTCTGATTTACCGCTGGTTAAAACAATTTGATTTTGTTCAATTTCTTTAAAATCAAGAGTCACATCAGGTAGACTAGATACAACATTGATGAAGAAAGAAGCTTCAAGAAGGATCGAACCTAAAGAAGTAATTAACAAACCAGCATCTTCATTTTTTTGAGAAATAAAATTTTCAATTGAAATTTGACCATTTGAACCAATTAAAGTAACACCTTCATTGGTTACGTCAATTTTTACGGTTGATAAAATAGGAATGGCATTTTTAGAGCTAATAGCTCTCTTAGTAGTATTTAAGGCTTGTAGAAATAAATTTTTATTAATTGAAAAATGAATCATGGATTCTCCTTTATTTATTTTTAGTATTAGAAGGATAATAGTAATAATAGGGTCTGTGAAATCTGTGGAAAACAGACTTTAAACAAGTCATATCAAGTTTTTTGGCTTGTTTAAAAAATGTGGATAAAAAAGATAATAAAGTAAAAGTTATCCACAAGTTATTTAATTTTCTTTTTGATGGATTCAATTTCTAAACGTAAATTATCGTCTTCATCAATCAAAGATTTAATTTTGGCATGGGCATGTATGACTGTTGTGTGATCTTTTCCACCAAATTCCTTCCCAATTTTTGGAAGACTATTATCTGTTAATTCTCTAGATAAATACATGGCTACTTGACGGGCCAAAACAATATTTTGAAGGCGTCTGCTTCCCTTCATTTCTTTGACACTAACACCATAGAAGTTCCCTACTTCAGTTTGGATTTTATCAATTGGAATGACGAGGATTTGGCTAACATCTTGTTTTCGAGCTCTAATAGCTTCTGCAGCGATATCGATAGTGATATCCTTAATCTTCTTCACTCTGGCAATTAAAGTGATGTCGTTTATTGCTCCTTCAAGTTCTCGGACGTTTGAATCAAATTGACCAGCTAGGTATTCTAGGGTATCACTTTGGAAATGGTAGTCTAAATTCTCTGTTTTGCTTTGTAAAATGGCAATACGTGTCTCAAAGTCAGGTGGTGTGATGTTTTGCGTCAAGCCCCAGCTAAAGCGCGTGACAAGTCTTTCTTCAAGGCCCTCTAAGTGTTTAGGGCTACGATCACTAGTCAGAACAATTTGTTTTTGATTGTTATGGAGAACATTGAAAGTATTGAAAAATTCTTCCTGAGTTGCAACTTTTTTTCCACTCAGCGATTGAATATCATCAATTAACAAGAGATCGAGGCTACGGTAGGTTTTTTTGAACTTATCCATTTCACCCAGTCTCAGATGTTCAAGAAAGTCGTTTATAAAGCTTTCAGCAGGAATGTACTTAACACGCGCATCAGGAATATTTTTCAAAATCTCATTCCCAATTGCATTGAGTAAGTGAGTCTTACCAAGGCCAGGTCCTCCATAGATAAAAAGAGGATTATAGGTCAAGGCTAAATCTTCAGAAACAGCCAAAGCGGCTGATACTGCCCAAACATTCCCATCCCCTTGAATAAAATTATCAAAGGTATATTTTTCTTTTAATCCAGTATCCGAATAAGGAATAGATGCTAACTTTGGACTATAGTCATAAAGAGTTGAATTTGGAGCTTCTTCAACTTGTGAGACAGTAGTATCTTGAGGTTTGATGAAAATATAGTGGGGAGTTATCTCAGCATCATAAATCTCAAAACCAGCTACTACAATGATATCTTTTAGTTGTTTTTCCCAGACCATTTCCATTTCAGATCGTGGTAAAAATATAGTGGCAACATTTTCCTCTACCTTGATGAGTTCAGCTTGAATAGCATAGAAATCATACATGGATCGAGTCAGTCTTTCTTGAGCAAATTCTAAGATACGATTCCAAAATTGTTTTTCTTTCAATCCGTCCTCCTCCTTTACTACTTGTTTAAAAGTTTAATACTAGACTTATTTTACCATAGATAGTAAGATTTTTCCACAAGTTGTGAAAAATAATCCACAATGTTATCAAGTTTTATCCACAGGTTGGGGATAAAATCAGAAACTATTGATTTATGAAGTTTTTTATTGAAAAAAATAGTGGATAACCTTGTGAGATAAAAAAATAAAAGAACAGCCTTATTTCAGGCTGTTGATAATTCTACTGTATTCTTCTTGATTTGAGAAAGCAATAATGATTTTGCCACTATCTTTTTTAGACAGTTTGATTTCTACATCTAATCCGAGTATTTTTTTTAACTGTTCTTCTTCATTTTGTATGAAATAATCATTTTTTTGCAGTTTCTTTTGTTTTTTCTCTGTCAGAAGAGCTTCTAACTTCCTTACAGAAATGTCTTCCTCTATAATTCGTTGAAAGAAATAGTCTTGTTGTTCCTTATTCAACCCAACTAGAGAACGCGCATGGGCTTGTGATAGTTTACCACTTTCTACTTCAGAGAGAATCGGTTCTGGCAGGGACAGCAAGCGAATGGAGTTGCTGATATATGGACGAGACTTGCCCATTTTATCTGCAATTTCAGCATGGGTAAATCCTTTCTCTACAAGAGATTCATAGGCGCGTGCTTCTTCTATTGGATTTAAATTTTCTCTTTGCAAATTTTCAATGATGGACTGGACCATCATCTCTTGATCTGAAAGCTGTTTAACAACAGCTGGGATATACCTTAGACCAGCTAAAAGTGAAGCCCGATAGCGTCTCTCTCCTGCAAGGATTTCATAACCAATAACAGGAGATTGACGAACAATAATCGGTTGAATGACCCCATTTTCTTTGATAGACTGTGCTAGTTCATGTAGTTTTTCTCCATCAAATTCTTTTCGAGGTTGATAGGGATTTTTCTGTATATCTGTGATAGAAATCATTTCAAATTTTTCCATGATTCTACACTAACACATCTTTTATCTTATGTAAAGCTTTCTTTACATAGATGTCAATTAAGATTCTAAATCACCTGAACTCTTGTCAAGTTTAATAGATGTAGTTTCTTCTTTACCGTTACGATAGTAAGTTATTTTAATGGTATCTCCGATAGAATGATTGTAAAGAGCACTTTGTAAGTCTGTTGATGAAGCAATTTCCTTGTCATCTACTTTTGTAATAACATCGTATTTTTCAAGGTGACCATTGGCAGGCATATTACTTTGCACAGAACGAACAACTACACCAGATGTTACATTGCTTGGAATATTCAGTCTTCTAATATCACTTGTATTAATATTTGAGAGATTGACCATTTGAATTCCCAAAGCTGGACGAGTAACTTTTCCGTTCTTTTCCAACTGTTCAATAATATTGATAGCATCATTTGCAGGGATTGCAAAACCAAGACCTTCTACAGATGTTCCTCCATTTGTGGCAATTTTACTTGAGGTAATTCCGATAACCTGTCCTTGAATATTGATTAGTGGGCCACCAGAGTTACCTGGGTTAATAGCAGTATCAGTTTGGATGGCTTTTGTAGAAATGGCTTGTCCATCTTCAGATTTTAAAGATACATTTCGATTAAGACTAGATACGATACCTTGAGTGACAGTATTAGCATATTCAGAACCTAATGGGCTACCGATGGCAATAGCAGTTTCTCCTACGGTTAACTTGCTAGAATCACCAAATTCAGCTACTGTTGTCACTTTTTCTGAAGAGATTTTGACGACAGCAATATCAGAGAAAGTATCAGCTCCGACGATTTCTCCAGGTACTTTAGTTCCATCTGACAAACGAATATCTACTTTGCTGGCACCATTTATAACGTGATTGTTGGTGACGATGTAAGCTTCTTTATCATTCTTTTTATAAATAACCCCAGATCCTTCACTAGAGATTTGCTGAGAATCTGTGTCAGTATCATCATTACCAAATACGCTATTTTGTCTGTTTGCTGAATAAGTAATAACAGAAACAACGGCATCTTTTACTTTGTTAACAGCCTGTGTTGTTGAATTTTCATTCTTATAGGCAGTCTGTGTAATAGTACTATTGTTGTTAGAGGTACTTTCAGTACTTTTTTGAGTTAGTTGGTTTATTGAAAAGCTACCCAAGGCTCCACTAAAAAAGCTAATGACGATAACGACTAATAATTGAAACCCTTTTTTGTAAAATGTTTTTAAATGTTTCATATTTGCCTCCATATTTTTGAATTACTGAAAGTATAAACTGACTAGCTTAATTATAACTTAAACACAAAAGTTTTACACAGATTGTGGATAACTTTAAAAAATCTGTGGTTTTCTCGGCTAAAATTAACCTTTTATTTTGTGAATAAGATGTGAAAAAATAGAGAATATGTTAGAATAGAGTCATGAAAATTAAAGTTGTAACAGTTGGGAAACTGAAAGAAAAGTATTTAAAAGATGGTATTGCAGAGTATTCAAAACGAATTTCTCGATTTGCTAAGCTTGAAATGATAGAGCTGGCAGATGAAAAAACACCAGATAAGGCCAGTGAATCAGAAAATCAAAAGATTTTAGAAATAGAAGGTCAGAGAATTTTATCAAAAGTTGGTGACCGTGATTTCGTGATTGTGTTGGCTATCGAAGGGAAAACTTTCTCCTCAGAAGAATTTAGTAAACAATTAGAAGAAGCTTCTATAAAAGGATTTTCTACTCTTACATTTATTATTGGAGGGAGTCTGGGACTAGCACAGGATGTAAAAAAGAGAGCCAATCTCTCTGTTAGTTTTGGTCGTTTAACCTTGCCCCATCAGTTAATGAGACTAGTCCTTGTTGAACAAATCTATCGAGCTTTTACAATACAGCAGGGCTCGCCCTATCATAAATAGAAAATTGACTTTCAATTGAATTTTTGGTAGAATAGCTGTATTAGGTCTCATAGCTCAGCTGGATAGAGCATTCGCCTTCTAAGCGAACGGTCGCAGGTTCGAATCCTGCTGGGATCAATATAGTAGCAAAGCTGGGAATTTTCCCGGCTTTTTTCTTAAAAAAGTACACTTGGGGAGAAAAAAATGACAGTTGAGAGAATTTTATCTAAAACGAAATTCCATTTTGTATAATAGTTTTTGTAAGTTAGTTTACAAGAAAAAAACATTTTAGGAGATTTTATTATGAAAAACACAGTTAATTTAGATAAGTTTGTAGAATTGAAGGAAAAAGACTTGCAAAATATTCAAGGTGGGGAGATAAGGCAAACACATAATATTTTCTTTAATTTCTTTAAAAGAAGATAAAGGAGTGGAATAATGGATTTTCTTGCAGTATTAGTTGTGATATTACATATTTTTATTATTAGTAAAAGTTACTATTTAATATGTAAAAATAAAATAAATATAAAAGAACTATGCTTTTTTGGTGGTTATACATTCCTAGTAGAATCAGTATTTGAACTTTCCTTTTATTTTATATACTTAGATGGATTAGGAATTGAAAAATTTTTATTTCCTTTGGTATTATATTCATATTTTAGATTTATTAAAAAGTATGAGAAGTATAGAGGAGTATTCTTAAGTTTACTACTATCCCTTTTATATAATAGCACTCATACCTTTCTATCCGTAACTTTATCCTCTATAATAGGAGATGATACTGCCCTACAATATCATAGTCTATTCTTTTTAGTTGTAGTGGCGTTGACTTATGTTGTTATCGTAACAATCATTCGTTATTTCCATTTGGAACTAAACTATTTTGACAAAGATTATCTCTATCCTTTCTTGAAAAAAGTCTTTTTTGCTTTACTACTTCTACATGTTGTATCTTTCATTTCAGATATGGTAAGTACGATTAAACATTTGAATAGTTTTGGAAGTATTTTATCATCTATTGTCTTTATCTCTTTACTTTTGACCTTTTTTGCAATGAATTCGCATAAAGAAAAAATGGAGAAAGAGATTGCTTTGAAGCAGAAGAAATTTGAACAGAAACATTTACAGAATTATACAGATGAAATTGTCGGACTGTATAATGAAATCCGTGGTTTTCGACATGACTATGCCGGGATGCTTGTCAGCATGCAGATGGCAATTGATAGTGGTGATTTACAGGAAATTGACAGAGTTTACAATGAAGTTTTGGTCAAAGCAAATCACAAACTGCGTTCAGATAAGTATACTTACTTTGACTTGAACAACATAGAAGATTCAGCTTTACGAAGTTTGGTTGCTCAGTCAATTGTCTATGCTCGAAATAATGGTGTAGAGTTTACACTGGAAGTAAAAGATAAGATTACCAAGCTCCCAATTGAACTATTGGATTTGGTTCGTATCATGAGTGTTTTATTGAACAATGCTGTAGAAGGATCAGCTGATAGCTATAAAAAACAAATGGAAGTAGCAGTTATTAAGATGGAAACTGAAACAGTGATTGTGATTCAGAATTCATGTAAAATGACGATGACTCCTTCAGGAGACCTATTTGCTTTAGGATTCTCTACTAAGGGAAGAAATCGTGGAGTCGGATTAAATAATGTGAAAGAACTACTGGATAAGTACAACAATATTATTTTAGAAACAGAGATGGAAGGCAGTACATTTAGACAAATCATTAGATTTAAGAGGGAATTTGAATGAAAGTTTTAATTTTAGAGGATGTTATTGAACATCAAGTGAGACTAGAGAGAATATTGGATGAAATTTCGAAAGAATCGAATATTCCAATATCATACAAGACAACAGGAAAAGTCCGTGAATTTGAAGAATACATTGAAAATGATGAAGTAAACCAACTTTATTTCCTAGATATCGATATTCATGGAATTGAGAAAAAAGGATTTGAGGTTGCTCAGCTCATTCGTCATTACAATCCTTACGCTATTATCGTCTTTATCACCAGTCGATCAGAGTTTGCGACTCTAACCTATAAATACCAGGTATCAGCCTTAGATTTTGTTGATAAGGATATCAATGATGAGTTATTTAAGAAGAGAATTGAGCAAAATATCTTCTACACGAAGAGTATGTTACTTGAAAATGAAGATGTGGTAGATTATTTTGACTACAATTACAAGGGAAATGATTTAAAAATTCCTTACCATGACATTCTGTATATTGAAACGACAGGAGTTTCTCATAAATTGCGCATTATTGGTAAGAATTTTGCCAAAGAGTTTTACGGTACCATGACAGATATTCAGGAAAAGGACAAACATACTCAGCGATTTTATTCTCCTCATAAGTCATTTTTGGTAAATATAGGCAATATCAGAGAAATTGATCGAAAAAACTTAGAAATTGTTTTCTATGAAGACCATCGTTGTCCTATTTCAAGATTAAAAATTAGAAAATTAAAAGATATTCTAGAGAAAAAATCTCAAAAGTAATTGACAATTAGCAAGAAATTGATATAATGGTTACATCTGCTACAGATAGAAGGTCCGTTGGTCAAGGGGTTAAGACACCGCCTTTTCACGGCGGTAACACGGGTTCGAATCCCGTACGGACTATTTTATCCGCCATAGCTCAGTTGGTAGTAGCGCATGACTGTTAATCATGATGTCGTAGGTTCGAGTCCTACTGGCGGAGTATAGATAAAAGGGAACATAGTGTTGTTCCCTTTTTTGCATCAATTTGTATCACCAAGCATCTTCATAAGGAAGTCTGTTATTTCTTGAGGACTTTCTTTTTTTCCGTGTGCAATCCAAGTTTGGCAAACACCAAAAAGTGCGTGAGTTAGATAGATGCTACTGTATTCTAATTCAGTGGTATTGAGATTCAGTTGCATAAAGCGTTTTTGTAAATCTGTGCTAAGCATGATATGAAGTTTATTTCGTAAGAAATTTTGGATTTCTTTAGTCCCATTTTCAGAAAGAAGGGCAGCCAGAAGTGGTTCTGACTCTAGATATTCAAATACTTCTAAAATAGCATCTTTTTTGTGATGAGCATGTTTTTGAAAAATATATTCAAATGTATGGAATAGCTTGCTTTGATAGTGCTCAATCATATCATACTTATCCTTATAGTGAGTATAGAAGCTGGAACGACTAATTCCGGCTTTTTCTGCTAGCTTGACAGTAGAAATTTGATCAAATGGTTGTTCTATCAGTAGTTGTACCATAGCATTTTCAATAGTTTTCTTTGTTTTTAAGCGTTTGTTACTTTCTTGCATATTTCCTCCTTGTAAACAAATTAGACTATATGTCTAAAAATGGATTTTTTATCTTGTAATTTAAATTTTTTATTGTATAATCTATTATATCAAAATTTTAGACAATATGTTTAAAAAAGGAGAAACTATGTTTAAAGAATGGAAAGCAATTTTTAAAAAACCAACCTTTATTATTGTCATGATAGGGATTTCTCTTATTCCCGCTCTGTACAATATCATATTTTTGTCATCAATGTGGGATCCATATGGTCAAGTGTCTGACTTACCTGTGGCAGTTGTCAATAATGATAAAGATGCCTCTTATAATGGTAATAGCATGTCTATAGGAAAAGACATGGTGTCTAATTTAGAGCAAAATAAATCATTGGATTTTCATTTTGTAGATGAAGAAGAAGGTAAGAAGGGTCTAGAAAACGGTGATTATTATATGGTAGTCACTTTGCCAAGTGACTTGTCTGAAAAAGCAGCTTCTATTTTAACGAATCACCCTGAGCAAATGCAAATCGATTATCAGACTTCAAGTGGTCATAGCTTTATTGCCAGCAAGATGAGCGATTCTGCTATGACACAATTAAAGCAGAGTGTTTCTACCAATGTAACCGAGACTTATACTAAAGCTTTCTTTAACAAGATGGTCGATTTAAAGGATGGTATGAGTCAAGCAGCGTCTGGTAGTGAAAAACTAACTGATGGAGCGAATCAGTTAGTGGCAGGAAGTCAAACATTAACTACTAACCTACACTCTTTAGCAGATTCAAGTTTAACATTTTCAAATGGAACGGAGCAGTTTACTAAAGGATTATCCTCTTATGTCTCTGGTGTTGAACAACTTCATCTTGGCTTAGGAAATTTTAATAGTGGTTTAGTTACATATACTGGTGCAGTGAGTCAATTAGATAGCGGATTAGGTCAATTATCTTCTAAAAGTCCTGAATTAGTAGGAGGAATCAATCAACTATATACTGGTGTAGAGTCCTATACTGGCGGTGTTTCTCAGCTCAATGCTGGTCTTAATCAATTTTCATCTGGTGTTAGTGCCTACACCAATGGAGTGGGAAGTCTTGCAACAGGTGCTAATCAGTTATCTAATCAATCAGCTACACTTCGAATGGGGGTGGAGCAATTAAGTGAAGGAATTCAACAACTTTCTAGCAAGTTAGATGCTTCGTCTGAGCAAAAAGATCAAATTAATCAATTATCTTCTGGTCTAAATCAGTTAAATCAAGCTATTCAAAATATTGATGTTGGAGATACAAAACAATTAGATTCTGTTTTATCAAGTATAGTATCTCTTTCTAATCAAATGTTAGCAAGTGCTCAGTCTGATAAAGCGACTACATTAGCTAATATTCAATCGACAGCAGCTTATCAATCTTTGACAAGTGAGCAACAAGCTGAGATAAGTGCTTCTGTATCTCAAAATTCGACTGATAGTATTCAATCAGCACAGTCAATTGTAGCTTTAGTTCAAGGTTTACAAGGAAGTTTAGAAAACTTACAAAATCAATCTTCTAATCTTTCGACTTTAAAAAATCAAGCTAATCAAGTATTACCGCTTGCTTCTACTTCTTTGACAGGATTGTCAAGTGGATTAACAGAGATACAAGGAGCTGTTGCTAGCAAATTAGTTCCTGCCAGTCAGTCGATTACATCGGGTGTAAATGCATATACTGCAGGTGTTGATAAAATTTCTCAAGGCGCAAGTCAACTAAGTGAAAAGAATTCCACCTTGACAGGTAGTCTGGATCAACTAGTTTCAGGCTCAACTACCTTGACACAAAAATCTTCTAACTTGACAGCAGGAGTTGGTCAATTAGTTGAAAAAACTCCAGAATTAGTGTCTGGTATTGAAAAATTATCAACTGGCTCTAACCAATTGAATCAAAAGAGTCAAGAATTAATGGCAGGAGTTGATAAATTACAATCAGGATCTGGTCAATTAGCAGACAAATCCAGTCAGTTACTTTCAGGTGCTTCTCAATTAGAGAATGGAGCTAATAAATTGGCAGATGGATCTGGTAAACTTGCAGAAGGTGGAACAAAGTTAACTTCTGGATTGGAAGGTTTACAGATAGGAGTTGTTTCTTTGGGACAAGGATTAAGTAATGCTAGAGATCAACTTAAATCAGCATCAACGGAATCTAAAAATGCAGAGATTTTGTCAAATCCTCTCAGTCTTTCCAAAACAGACAATGACCAAGTTCCTGTAAATGGAATCGCAATGGCTCCTTATATGATATCAGTTGCTCTCTTTGTTGCAGCAATATCAACGAATATGATCTTTGCGAAGCTGCCTTCAGGACGTCATCCAGAGAGCCGTTGGGCTTGGTTGAAATCTCGGGCTGAAATAAATGGTATTATAGCTGTTTTAGCAGGGATTTTAGTATATGGAGGAGTCCATCTTATTGGTCTAACTGCTAATCATGAAATGAGAACATTTATTCTTATTATCCTAACAAGTTTAGTATTCATGTCTATGGTGACCACTTTAACAACATGGAATAGCCGTATAGGAGCTTTCTTCTCTCTTATCTTGCTTTTATTACAGTTGGCATCAAGTGCAGGTACTTATCCACTTGCCTTGACAAATGATTTCTTTAGAGCTATTAATCCCTGGTTACCAATGAGTTATTCAGTTTCGGGATTACGACAAACAATCTCTATGACAGGAAATATTCATCATCAAGTCGTTTTCCTTGCTGTGATACTAGCTCTATTTATTGGTTTAGGTATGCTAGCCTATCAACCTAAGAAAATGGAAGAAGATTAAAAAAATCGACCGATTAATTGGTCGATTTTTTATGCCTTAGATGACTTTCGTCTGTGATTATAGGTTCCAAATAGTAAGAGAGAAGTAAAGGAACAAATTGCTCCAGTAATAAAACCATGGGGAATAAAGGAAAGTGTAATAGTTCCTTTTCCCTTGGGAACATCAACTTTCATAAATCCAGTTTGAGCTTGTTTAATTTCTATTTTCTTATCATCTTGGTAGGCAGACCAACCTTTGTCATAAGGAATGGTGAAAAAAATAGATGTATCTTGTTTGACATCATATGTAGCAAAAACCTTGTTTTTAGAAGTTGATATTGTGACAGGCTGTTCTTTAATTTTTTGAATTGCCTCAGTTAAAGTTTGGGTATCTAAACGATAGAAGTTAGGAGATTCAAATGATACTTGTGAATTTCCAGGGAAACTAACATTGATATTGAAAGTTTTTTTCTCTTTAGTATAGCCTAGATTAAAGAAGGAGAAGACATTATCAGTTGTAAAAGTCTTTTTTTCACCATTTACAAGGATGTCAACCTTCTTTTGTTTGTCATTAGAAAAGTGAAGGTTTGTGAAAGAAAGATAAACTTGGCTGTTTTCTGGTACTTCAATTTGATACTGGATTGCTGCATCCTCATTTGAAGAACTTGTGACACTAATCAAATCATTAGTATTTTCTGTTTTGTCATAAGGGATTGGAGAAAAATAATCAAAATCGACGTTAGCAAGTTGATTTAAAAACAAGGCTTGATTATCCAAAGTGTGTTCATTGAACTTGACATCATTGTAAACAGATTGACTAGCAAATGCAATCGGAAGAGAGTATTGATTTTCATATAGGGTAAGATTATCTTTTTGATAGATATCTTTAAAACCATACTTATCAATAGGACTGTCTGAGATATTGTACTGGATACCAAATAAACTATCAGCCAAAATACTATTATTTGCATAGCGGAGATTGAGATTAGTCCCAGAGGATTTAAACCCGAGTTTATCCAAAGTAGAGCTTGCTGAACGATTTCGAACAGATGAAAATTGAGAGATTCCATTGTAGTTGAATTTCATACTGTCATTTCCTGTCTGAGTTTGTAGTTTTTCAGTACGAGTAAATTGATTTCCAATATCTGTTGAGAAAGATTCCATAGCTGGGATATCTCGATTATATGAACTTCGAGAAGCAAAACCCCATTCTTTAGCAATTCCGTCCATTTGAGATGAAGCATTTAAACTCATTTCAACCATTATAAATAAAGAGATTAGAATGGCAAATAGATTTACAGAGATAAACTTTTTGATAACTGCAAGGAGTAAAAGCGAATAGACAACCAAAAATTCAAGAGTAAGCAGAATATTCAAATCTGTTAAAAAAGAATAATGCGATTTTAGATAGATGGTAGCTAAAAATCCTGTTACTATAAGAAAAAGCGAAACTAAAAAATTCCAGATTTTAATTTCTTTCAGACGATTTAAGACTTCCGCTGCTGTGTAAATTAACAAGGTAGAGAAAATCCAAGCATAGCGATGTAAAAACATGTTTGGAGTATGCATGCCTTGCCAAAATAAATCAAGAACTTCAATATAAAAGCTTGCAATTAGAAATGTAAAGAAGATTGCATAGATAAGTTTCACATGAAACTTAATAGATTTCAGCGTAAAAAATAAAATGGTCAAAATAAAGGGAAGTAGTCCAACAAAAATCATTGGGATGGCCCCATACTTTGTTGTATCAAAGGAACCGATGAATTGCTTAGCAAAAAGATCAAGATACCAGCTACTTTCAGTTTGAAACTTTGTAACTTCAGTCAATTTTTCCCCATGTGTCTGTAAATCAAACAGAGTAGGAAGAATCAGAATCAAACTAGCCATACCAGCTAAAACAGAGGTGATTATGAAATCAAGAAAAGATGATTTTCGGGTTTTAAAGTCCCAAGAAATTTGACAGAGATACCAGAAAATAAGAAACAATGCTGTCATATAGCCAAAATAATAGTTTTGGATAAATAAGATTGACAGACTTGTAAAGTACAATAGGAATTTCTTTTTAGTGATGAGTATCTGTAAACCAGTTATAATTAAAGGAATCAAGATAAAAACATCTAGCCAGGTTTTTATCTCTAATTGACTGACAGTGAAACTCATCAGAGCATAGGAAGTAGATAAAGCTAGTTTTAAAGGATTAGGAATCGATTGAAATAATTTATTTAAACTAAAGTAAGTTGACAGTCCAATCAATCCAAATTTTAAGAGAGTTGTCAGATAGACAGCATCTGGCATATTAGTTAGATCAAAAAAGTAAACTAGTGGTGAAAGGAAACTACCCAAGTAATAACTAGATAGGGCATAGAAATTCAATCCGAGGCCACTTGTAAAGGTGTAGAACAAACTACCATTTCCGTGTAGGATATTTCTTAGAGCTATATCAAAAATAACGTATTGATGAAACCCATCTCCTAATAGTGGAGATGTATCGCTATTCCAGTAGATACCTTGAGATAGATATACTCCTATCATAATGATTATGGGAATGATGAAAGAAACAAAATAGGTCCAATATGTTTTAAAAAATAATTTCATGTTACCTCATAAAATGTTAGAAAACTCAGCTGGTTAACCCAACTGAGTTTTGAATTTTTTTAGTCTTTCCAAAGTTCTTTAACTTTTGCTTGTACTTCTGCATTCTCTAGGAATTCATCATAGGTTTCATCGATACGGTCAATGACGCCATTTTTAGACAAGACAATGATATGGTTGGCTAGAGTTTGAATAAACTCGTGGTCATGGCTGGCAAAGATGATTGATTCTTTAAAGTTTTTCAATCCATCATTCAAGCTTGAGATAGATTCCAAGTCCAAGTGATTGGTTGGATCATCAAGTACAAGGACATTTGATTTTAAGAGCATGAGTTTTGAAAGCATGACACGAACTTTTTCTCCCCCTGACAAGACATTTACAGGTTTGTTAACCTCATCTCCAGAGAAGAGCATACGGCCGAGGAAGCCACGTAGGAAAGTATTGTCATCTTCTTCTTTACTTGCGAATTGACGCAACCAGTCAAGGATTGACTCTCCTCCTGCAAAATCTGCCGAGTTATCTTTTGGCAAGTAAGAACGGCTAGTAGTTACTCCCCACTTGACAGTTCCTTCATAGTCAATGTCCCCCATGATTGCACGAATTAATGCAGTCGTTTGGATGTCATTTTGTCCAATAAGCGCTGTCTTATCACCTGGACGCAAGATAAAGCTGATATTATCTAAAATAGTCTCACCATCAATCTTTACAGTTAGATTTTCTACTGTCAAGAGATCATTACCAATCTCACGTTCCGCTTTAAAGTTGATAAATGGATATTTACGACTAGATGGTACAATTTCTTCAAGTTCAATCTTATCAAGCATTTTCTTACGTGATGTTGCTTGCCTTGATTTAGAAGCATTAGCAGAGAAACGAGCAACGAATTCTTGCAATTGTTTAATTTTTTCTTCTGCTTTAGCATTACGGTCTGCTAGCAATTTAGCAGCGAGTTCAGAAGATTCCTTCCAGAAGTCATAGTTTCCGACATAGAGTTTGATTTTTCCGAAGTCAAGGTCGGCCATGTGAGTACATACTTTGTTTAAGAAGTGACGGTCGTGTGATACTACGATAACGGTGTTATCAAAATCAATCAAGAAGTCTTCTAGCCATGTAATTGATTGGATATCCAAACCATTGGTCGGCTCGTCCAAAAGAAGGACATCTGGTTTACCAAAAAGTGCTTTGGCGAGGAGAACCTTTACTTTTTCACCGTTGGCCAATTCGCTCATATTTTGATAGTGCAATTCTTCTGGGATATTTAGGTTTTGAAGGAGTTGAGAGGCTTCACTTTCTGCTTCCCATCCCCCAAGCTCGGCAAACTCTCCTTCAAGTTCGGCAGCACGCACTCCATCTTCGTCTGAGAAATCTTCCTTCATGTAGATGGCATCTTTCTCTTTCATGATGCTATAAAGTTTTTCATTTCCCATGATAACAACATCAATGGCACGTTCATCTTCATAGTCAAAGTGATTTTGACGAAGAACAGAGAGACGTTCATCTGGACCAAGAGAGATGTGACCAGTAGTAGGTTCGATATCTCCAGCTAAAATTTTTAAAAAGGTTGATTTTCCGGCACCATTAGCACCGATCAATCCGTAAGTATTTCCTTCTGTAAATTTGATATTGACATCATCAAAAAGTTTGCGATCACTAAAACGTAGTGAAACATCAGATACTGTAAGCAATGTTTTTCTCCTATATATGTAATATATTTATTCTACTAGAAAATACGGAAATATTCAAATTTTTATCTATCAATTTTGTGTAAATTAAATTTACAGCATACTTTACACAAATCCGTAAATAGCAAGGCTGATTTATTTTGATAAATTACGGTTATTTCATTAAAAAAATGCTATAATTGAAGGGACTATATCGAAGGAGAACAAAATGACTAAACCCATTATTTTAACAGGAGACCGTCCAACAGGAAAATTGCATATTGGACATTATGTTGGAAGTCTCAAAAATCGAGTATTATTACAGGAAGAGGATAAGTATGATATGTTTGTGTTCTTGGCTGACCAACAAGCTTTGACAGATCATGCTAAAGACCCTCAAACCATTGTAGAGTCTATCGGAAATGTAGCTTTGGATTACCTTGCAGTTGGATTGGATCCAAGTAAATCAACTATCTTTATTCAAAGCCAAATTCCAGAATTAGCTGAGTTGTCTATGTATTATATGAATTTAGTGTCATTAGCACGTTTGGAGCGCAATCCAACTGTCAAGACAGAAATTGCTCAGAAGGAATTTGGAGAAAGCATTCCGACAGGATTTTTGGTTTATCCAATTGCACAAGCAGCTGACATCACAGCCTTTAAGGCCAACTATGTTCCTGTTGGGACAGATCAGAAACCAATGATTGAGCAGACTCGTGAAATTGTTCGTTCTTTTAACAATGCATATAACTGTGATGTCTTGGTAGAACCGGAAGGTATTTATCCAGAAAATGAGAGAGCAGGGCGTTTGCCTGGTTTAGATGGAAATGCTAAAATGTCTAAATCACTCAATAATGGTATTTATTTAGCTGATGATGCGGATACTTTGCGTAAAAAAGTGATGAGTATGTATACAGATCCAGATCATATCCGCGTTGAGGATCCAGGTAAAATTGAAGGAAATATGGTTTTCCATTATCTAGATGTTTTTGGTCGTCCAGAAGATGCTCAAGAAATTGCTGACATGAAAGAACATTATCAACGAGGTGGTCTTGGTGATGTGAAGACCAAGCGTTATCTACTTGAAATATTAGAGCGTGAACTTGGTCCTATTCGTGAGCGCCGTATCGAATTTGCTAAGGATATGGGAGAAGTTTATAATATGCTTCAAAAAGGTAGTGAAAGAGCGCGTGAAGTAGCAGGTCAAACCCTATCTGAGGTTAAAGGTGCAATGGGACTCAATTACTTTAACTAAGTTTATTTTACAAGAAACTATCATTTCTATCTCAAAGAAAAGATAGTTTTTTATTTACCCCTGTAATATTTGACAAATTTTTATAGAATGGTATGATAGATACAATATAAAAAGAGTCAAGCTCAAAAAGAAAGAAAAGAGGAAACTTCGAATGTCTAATTGGGACACTAAATTTTTGAAAAAAGGTTTTACCTTTGATGATGTATTGCTTATTCCAGCTGAAAGTCATGTGTTGCCTAACGATGCTGATTTAACAACTAAATTGGCAGATAATTTGACTTTAAATATCCCAATTATTACCGCTGCCATGGACACAGTTACAGAGAGTCAAATGGCCATTGCTATTGCTCGTGCAGGTGGTCTCGGAGTTATCCATAAAAACATGTCAATTGCTCAACAAGCAGACGAGGTTCGTAAGGTAAAACGTTCTGAAAATGGAGTTATTATTGATCCGTTCTTCTTGACGCCTGAACATACAATTGCTGAAGCAGATGAGCTTATGGGTCGTTATCGCATCAGTGGTGTTCCAGTTGTTGAAACACTTGAAAATCGTAAATTGGTTGGTATTTTGACAAACCGAGATCTTCGTTTTATTTCAGACTATAACCAACCAATCTCAAATCATATGACCAGTGAAAATCTTGTTACTGCTCCTGTAGGTACAGATCTTGCAACGGCTGAAAGCATTCTTCAAGAACACCGTATTGAAAAACTTCCGTTGGTAGATGAAGAAGGCCGTCTTTCTGGTTTGATTACTATCAAAGATATTGAAAAAGTTATTGAGTTTCCAAATGCTGCTAAAGATGAGTTTGGTCGTCTACTAGTTGCAGGTGCAGTAGGTGTTACTTCAGATACATTTGAACGTGCAGAGGCTCTTTTTGAGGCAGGAGCGGATGCGATTGTTATTGATACTGCACATGGTCATTCTGCAGGTGTCTTGCGTAAAATTGCTGAGATTCGTGCTCACTTCCCAGATCGTACTTTGATTGCTGGAAATATTGCAACAGCTGAGGGTGCACGTTCCCTTTATGAAGCAGGTGTAGACGTTGTCAAGGTTGGGATTGGACCAGGTTCTATCTGTACTACTCGTGTGATTGCTGGTGTTGGTGTTCCGCAAGTAACAGCTATCTACGATGCTGCAGCTGTTGCGCGTGAATATGGTAAAACGATCATTGCCGACGGTGGAATCAAGTATTCTGGAGATATTGTAAAAGCCCTTGCTGCAGGTGGAAATGCAGTTATGCTTGGATCAATGTTTGCTGGAACTGATGAAGCTCCAGGTGAAACTGAAATCTTCCAAGGACGTAAGTTCAAGACTTACCGTGGTATGGGATCAATCGCTGCTATGAAAAAAGGTTCAAGTGATCGTTACTTCCAAGGTTCTGTCAATGAAGCAAACAAACTTGTTCCAGAAGGAATTGAAGGTCGTGTTGCTTATAAAGGAGCGGCAGCTGATATTGTCTTTCAAATGATTGGTGGTATTCGCTCTGGTATGGGTTACTGTGGTGCAGCGAACCTTAAAGAGCTACACGATAATGCTCAATTTATTGAAATGTCTGGTGCTGGTTTGAAAGAAAGCCATCCTCATGATGTACAAATTACTAATGAGGCACCAAATTATTCTATGTAAAAAAACAATGAAAAGAACTCCAGTAAAAACAGGAGTTCTTTTACAATGTTGTCAATTTTCATTTACAGCAACTTTACCATCCTGAATAGTGAAGATACTTAGATTTTCTGGCAAATTTTGAAGATGATCTAAGCTTGTTGTTGTTATAAAGGTTTGGATTGACTGAGAAATCGTTTCTAATAATTTTAACTGTCTAGTGTTGTCAAGTTCACTCATGACATCGTCAAGTAATAATATCGGAGATTCTGTAGTAATACTTTCCATTAATTCGATTTCTGCTAATTTTATCGAGAGGACGAGACTACGATGTTGGCCTTGACTTCCGAAACTAGCATCCATCCCATTTATATAAAAAGAAATGTCATCTCGATGAGGCCCAACACCAGTATTCTTTTTAAATAAATCTCTGGACCTACTTTTTTCTAAAGCAATTTTGAAAGATTCTGATAAGTCTTCTTTTTCAGTTGACTTTACAGAAGATTGATAGGATATTGACAACTCTTCAATCTGATTAGAAAGTTCAAAATGTTTCTTACGACCAAAATGCTCTAGTTTTTTTATAAAATCTAAGCGGTGATTCATTACACGACATCCATAATCGACTAGCTGATCATCTAGTACTGAAAGGAAGGTTTCATCTATTTTTTGAGCTGATTTTAAATAGGTATTTCTTTGCTTAAGAATATGGTTATAATTGGTTAAATCTGATAAATAGATTGGCTTAATTTGCCCAAGCTCCATATCAATAAATTTTCGTCGAACTGAAGGTGCTCCTTTAATTAGTTGTAAATCTTCAGGAGCAAATAAGACAACATTCATGTGTCCTACATAATCTGAAAGGCGTGCCTGTTTTAAATGATTAACTTTTGTCACACGGCCTTTTTGTGTTAGTTCTATTTCTAGGGGAATGGATCCAGTTTTTTTCTGAACGAGACCTGAAAGATGAAGTTGTTCCTCATCAAAATGAATGAGATTTTTATCTGTTCGAGTTCGATGACTACGAGTTAAGGCTAAAAAATAGATAGCCTCTAGTATATTTGTTTTTCCTTGAGCATTGCGTCCTAAAAAGATATTTAATTTAGGATTAAAGTCTATTTTCGTCTCTTTGTAGTTACGAAAAGTTTTGAGAGATAGGTGTTGTAGCCACATGATTATCTACCAGGGAATCGTGGAGCTTGTTTGCTTTTAGGTGATGAAGTAGGTTTCGATTTGTCTCTTTTAAATCCCTTATTCATCTCTTTGACAAGTTTAGCGATCCGTTCTTTTTCAACTTTATCAGCTTGATATTCCTCTTGCTCCTCAGAAGTAGGTTGTGTCAATAAGATGTCAATATTCATGTCAGGTATGTCAATTTTATCACCAATGCGAAGTTTTTTACCACGACGACTCTCTAATTCCCCATTAAAGTAAACAGAATGTTCAGAGAGAAATGATTTGATAGCTCCTCCGCTATGTGTAATTCCAAGTTCTTTGAGTAGTGCTTGGAGGGTAATAAATTCTTCAAATAATTTGTATTCCATAATTCACCTCAATCTTTGGTATTATACCATATTTTCCTAAAAATAGTGAGAGAAACAGGGAGAAATGTAAGCGATTTTTATTTCAAAAGTGTTACAGGGAACAAGAAAATTTCAGGTTTTCGTGATATAATAGAAGTCTGTATATGAGGAGGTAAATCATGGAGTTAGTGCATGGAATTTCAACACATTTTATCCAATCAAAGAAGTTTAAAACGAACAAAATTACCGTGCGTTTTACCTCTCCATTATCTCTTGATACGATTACAGGTCGCATGTTGAGTGCGAGTATGCTAGAAACGTCCAACCAGATGTACCCCACTTCTCAAGCTTTGAGAAGACACTTGGCCAGTCTATATGGTACAGATATGTCAACCAATTGTTTTAGAAGAGGGCAAAGTCATATTGTAGAATTGACATTTACCTATGTTCGTGATGAGTTTTTAAGTAGGAAAAATGTGCTAACTTCTCAGGTTTTGGAACTAGTAAAAGAAACTCTTTTTTCCCCCGTCGTAGTTGATAATGGGTTTGATTCGGCCTTATTTGAAATTGAGAAAAAACAATTGCTAGCAAGTTTAGCAGCTGATATGGATGATTCTTTTTATTTTGCACATAAAGAATTAGATAAATTATTTTTTCATGATGAACGTCTCCAATTGGAATACAGTGATTTACGAAATCGTATTTTAGCTGAAACTCCACAAAGTTCTTATTCTTGTTTCAAAGAATTTTTGGCCAATGATCGAATAGATTTCTTTTTCCTAGGTGATTTTAATGAGGTTGAAATTCAAAATGTATTAGAATCATTTGGCTTTAAAGGTCGAAAAGGAGATGTGAAGGTTCAGTATTGTCAACCTTATTCCAATATCCTTCAGGAAGGTATGGTTCGGAAAAATGTGGGACAATCCATTTTGGAATTAGGTTATCATTGTCCTGTTGAATATGGTGATGAGCAACATTTATCCATGATTGTAATGAATTGTTTACTGGGTGGATTTGCTCACTCTAAACTATTTACAAATGTCCGTGAAAATGCTGGATTGGCTTATACTATTTCAAGTCAGCTTGATTTATTTAGTGGGTTCTTGAGGATGTATGCTGGTATCGATCGAGAAAATCGGAACCAGGCTCGTAAAATGATGAATAATCAACTGCTTGATTTAAAAAAAGGATATTTTACAGAGCTTGAATTAGAGCAGACCAAGGAAATGATTCGTCGATCTTTGTTACTTTCTCAAGATAATCAAGGTTCATTGATTGAACGTGCTTATCAAAATTCTTTACTTGGGAAATCTTCAGCAGACTTTAAAGGTTGGATTGCAAAACTCGAGCAAGTTGACAAAGATGATATTTGTAGAGCAGCTAATAATGTGAAACTACAGGCGATTTACTTTATGGAAGGAATAGAATGACAAAGGTTGTTTTTGAAGAAAAATACTATCCAGCTGTAAAAGAAATGGTTTATCGAACTCGTTTGTCAAATGGATTGACAGTTGCTCTTTTGCCTAAAAAGGAATTTAAAGAGGTTTACGGGAGTGTAACTGTACAATTTGGTTCGGTAGATACGCTTGTCACAGAAGTTGACGGAGATGTAAAAGAATATCCTGGAGGAATTGCTCATTTTCTTGAACATAAATTATTTGAGAGAGAAGATGCTAGCGATTTGATGTCAGCTTTTACGAGTCTAGGTGCGGATAGCAATGCCTTTACAAGCTTTACAAAAACAAACTATCTTTTTTCAGCAACGGATTATCTCTTAGAGAATGTAGATTTACTTGATGAATTGGTGACATCAGCACATTTTACTGAAGATTCCATTTTAAGAGAGCAGGATATTATTCAGCAAGAACGAGAAATGTATCAAGATGATCCAGATTCGTGTTTATTCTTTTCAACTTTAGCGAATTTGTATCCTGGTACACCTTTAGCAACTGATATAGTTGGAAGTGAGGAGTCCATTTCCCAAATTAATCTAACTAATTTGCAAGAAAATTTCACAAGGTTTTACAAACCTGTAAACATGTCTCTGTTTTTAGTTGGCAATTTTGATGTGGATCAAGTACAGGACTATTTTGAAAGAAAAGAACTGGAAGAGTTAGATGTTCAGGAAGTAGCAAGAGAAAAGTTTGTTTTAAAAGATGTAAAGCAAACAGACAGTATGAGAATGGAAGTATCTTCTCCTAAACTAGCGATTGGTGTTAGAGGTAAACAAGATGTTGCTGAGGATGATTGCTATCGACATCATATTTTATTAAAATTATTGTTTGCAATGATGTTTGGTTGGACTTCGGATCGTTTTCAAAAGTTATATGAATCAGGTAAAATTGATGCGTCCTTATCTCTTGAAGTTGAAGTAACAAGTCGCTTTCATTTTGTTATGTTGACAATGGATACAAAAGAGCCAGTTGCTTTATCTCATCAGTTTAAAAAGGCTATTCGTAATTTTACAAAGGATTTAGATATTACAGAGGATCATTTAGATATTATAAAAAGAGAGATGTTTGGAGAATTTTTCAGTAGCATGAACTCTCTTGAATTTATTGCAACGCAATATGATGCTTTTGGACAAGGTGAGACAATCTTTGATTTGCCAAAGATTTTACAGGAAATTACTTTAGAGGATGTCCTTGATGCTGGACACCATTTAATAGATGATGGTGACATAGTTGATTTTACAATATTTCCATCATAGCAACCTATCATAATCGACACTAGAAAGAAGGAATGACAAGTATGAGGAAAAAAACAATTGGTGAGGTTTTACGTTTAGCTAGAACTAACCAAGGGTTGACTTTAGAAGAATTACATAAAAAAACAGAAATTCAGTTGGATATGTTGGAGGCAATGGAAGCTGATGATTTTGATCAACTTCCTAGTCCATTTTATACTCGTTCTTTTTTGAGAAAGTATGCGTGGGCAGTTGAACTTGATGAGCGAATTGTCTTGGATGCTTATGATTCTGGGAGCATGATTACTTATGAGGAAGTAGATGTTGATGAAGAGGAGTTGACAGGTAGGAGACGTTCAAGTAAGAAAAATAAGACATCATTTTTACCTTTATTTTATTTTATACTCTTTGCCCTATCGATTGTAATATTTGTGACTTATTATGTTTGGAATTATCTCCAGACTCAACCGGAGAATTCATCTACGTCTAGTTATAGTGTAGTCCAAGCAACAAGTTCGACTAGTTCTGTAACTCCATCTTCAAGTAGTGGTTCATCAAGTAGCTCTTCGAATATTGAACCAGTTATAAGTGTATCAGGTGAAGGAAATTATGTAGAAATCGCTTATAAAACAAGTAAGGAAACTGCAAAATTGCAATTATCGGTTTCAGATGCTAGAAGTTGGGTTAGTGTTTCAGAAAGTGAGCTTGAGGGTGGTGTGACCTTATCACCGGATAATAAAAGTGCGGAAACAACAGTTTCAACAAAAAATCCTGTGACCATTACTTTAGGTGTTGTCAAAGGTGTTGCTTTAACAGTAGATAATCAGACTGTTGATTTATCGAACTTAACAGCTCAAACTGGACAAATCACTGTAACCTTTACTAGAAATTAAGGAAAAACGAATGAAAAAAGAACAAATTCCCAATCTCTTAACAATAGGTCGAATTCTCTTTATACCTATTTTTATCTTTATTTTAACGATAGGAAATTCGCTAGAAAGTCATATAGTAGCAGCTATTATATTTGCTATTGCCAGTATCACCGACTATTTAGATGGATATTTAGCTCGTAAATGGAAGGTGGTTAGCAACTTTGGGAAGTTTGCGGATCCAATGGCGGATAAGTTGCTAGTTATGTCAGCTTTTATCATGTTGATTGAGTTGGATATGGTTCCGGCTTGGATTGTTGCGGTGATCATCTGTCGTGAGTTGGCTGTGACAGGTTTAAGGCTTTTATTGGTTGAAATTGGTGGAACAGTTTTAGCAGCAGCAATGCCTGGAAAAATTAAAACTTTCAGCCAGATGTTTGCGATTATTTTCTTGCTATTACATTGGACTTTGCTTGGTCAAGTTCTACTTTATATAGCCTTGTTTTTCACTATCTACTCTGGCTATGATTATTTCAAGGGTAGTGCCTATGTATTTAAAGGGACATTTGGTTCGAAATGAAATCAGTAGTTGATGTAAAAAATCTTTCTTTTCGTTATAAGGAAAGTCAGGAATACTATGATGTGAAGGATATTACGTTTCACGTGAAACGTGGAGAATGGCTTTCGATTGTAGGGCATAATGGTAGTGGTAAATCAACGACGGTTCGCTTAATTGATGGCTTACTGGAAGCAGAATCTGGAGAGATTGTAATTGATGGCCAACGGCTGACTGAGGAAAATGTTTGGAATATACGTCGTCAAATCGGTATGGTTTTTCAAAATCCAGACAATCAATTTGTTGGAGCGACTGTTGAAGATGATGTTGCCTTTGGTTTGGAAAATCAGGGACTTTCTCGTCAAGAAATGAAAAAGAGAGTGGAAGAAGCTCTGGATTTGGTTGGCATGTTAGACTTTAAAAAGAGAGAGCCAGCGCGTCTATCAGGTGGCCAAAAGCAACGTGTGGCTATTGCAGGTGTTGTAGCCCTAAGACCAGCTATTTTAATCTTAGATGAAGCAACGAGTATGTTGGATCCTGAGGGACGTAGAGAACTAATTGAGACAGTAAAAGGAATTCGAAAAGACTATGATATGACGGTCATTTCCATTACCCATGATTTGGAAGAAGTTGCCATGAGTGATCGTGTGTTGATCATGAAAAAAGGGGAAATTGAATCAACCAGCAGTCCAAGAGAACTTTTCTCTCGTAATGGTTTAGATCAAATTGGATTAGACGATCCTTTTGCTAATCAATTAAAACATTCTCTGAGTCAGAATGGCTATGATTTACCTGAAAATTATTTGACAGAAAGTGAGCTAGAGGATAAGCTATGGGAATTGCTCTAGAAAATGTGAGTTTTACGTATCAAGAAGGGACTCCCTTAGCCTCAACAGCTTTGTCGGATGTTTCTTTGACGATTGAAGATGGTTCTTATACGGCTTTAATTGGCCACACAGGTAGTGGTAAATCAACTATTTTACAACTCTTAAATGGTTTATTGGTGCCAAGCCAAGGGAGTGTGCGGGTTTTTGATACCTTAATCACCTCGACTTCTAAAAATAAAGATATTCGTCAAATTAGAAAACAGGTTGGCTTGGTATTTCAGTTTGCTGAAAATCAGATTTTTGAAGAAACGGTTTTGAAGGATGTTGCTTTTGGACCGCAAAATTTTGGAGTTTCTGAAGAAGATGCGGAGCAGATTGCGCGTGAGAAACTGGCTCTGGTTGGAATTGATGAATCACTTTTTGATCGTAGTCCGTTTGAGCTATCAGGTGGACAAATGAGACGTGTCGCCATTGCAGGCATACTTGCCATGGAACCAGCTATATTAGTCTTAGATGAACCCACAGCAGGCCTAGATCCCCTGGGAAGAAAAGAGCTGATGAATTTGTTCAAAAAACTCCACCAGTCAGGGATGACCATTGTCTTGGTAACGCATTTGATGGATGATGTTGCTGAATATGCGAACCAGGTATATGTGATGGAAAAGGGACGTTTAGTTAAGTTTGGTAAACCTAGTGATGTCTTTCAAGATGTTGTTTTTATGGAAGAAGTTCAGTTGGGAGTACCTAAAATTACAGCTTTTTGTAAACGATTGGCTGATAGAGGCGTGTCATTTAAACGATTACCGATTAAGATAGAGGAGTTCAAGGAGTCGCTAAATGGATAGTATGATTTTGGGGCGTTATATCCCAGGGGATTCGATAGTTCACCGATTGGATCCACGCAGCAAATTACTGGCTATGATGCTACTGATTTTGATCGTTTTTTGGGCTAATAATCCCTTGACGAATCTGATTCTTTTTATAGCGACAGGGATCTTTATTGCCTTGTCAGGAGTATCTCTTTCATTTTTTATTCAGGGCTTGAAGTCTATGTTTTTCTTGATTGCCTTCACAACTATTTTTCAACTGTTTTTCATTTCTAATGGGAATGTTTTATTTGAGTTTTCGTTTGTGAGAATCACGGATTATGCTTTGCAACAAGCTGGAATTATCTTTTGTCGCTTTGTATTGATTATTTTCTTTTCTACTTTGTTAACCTTAACGACCATGCCCTTAAGTTTGGCATCAGCTGTCGAAGCTCTATTAGCACCTTTAAAGAGTATGAAAGTTCCAGTTCATGAAATTGGATTGATGCTGTCTATGAGTTTGCGTTTTGTCCCAACCTTGATGGATGATACGACGCGGATTATGAATGCACAGAAAGCGCGTGGAGTGGATTTTGGAGAAGGAAGTATTGTTCAAAAGGTGAAGGCTATGATTCCCATTTTGATTCCTCTTTTTGCGACAAGTTTAAAACGTGCGGATTCCTTGGCTATCGCAATGGAAGCGCGTGGTTATCAGGGTGGAAAAGGCAGAAGTCAATATCGACAATTGAAATGGACTCGAAAGGATACGCTGACCATTCTTGTTATTATCATACTTGGTTGTTGCTTATTTTTCTTAAAATCTTAGTAGCTTTCAGGAATTGATAAAAAGTTACTGTAACAGTTTTTGATATAAAGGTAGGGATATGAACCGTTTTAAAAAATCAAAATATGTCATTATTGTTTTTGTCACTGTTCTGCTTGTGTCAGCTCTCTTAGCGACGACTTATTCAAGTACAATTGTGACAAGATTAGGAGATGGAATCTCAGTGGTTGATAGGGTTGTGCAAAAACCTTTTCAGTGGTTTGATTCTGTCAAATCAGATTTGGCTCATTTGACACGCACTTATAATGAAAATGAAAGTTTGAAGAAACAGATTTACCAATTAGAAGTTAAATCAAATGAGGCGGAAAGTTTAAAGATGGAAAATGAACAACTGCGCCAATTGCTTGATATGAAGTCCAAATTGCAAGCTACAAAGACTTTGGCAGCAGATGTTATTATGCGATCTCCGGTATCTTGGAAGCAGGAGTTGACCTTAGATGCAGGCAAATCAAAAGGGGCTTCTGAGAATATGTTAGCAATTGCAAATGGTGGCTTGATTGGGAGTGTCTCAAAAGTAGAGGAGAACTCTACCATGGTCAACCTTCTGACAAATACGGAAAATGCTGATAAGATTTCTGTTAAAATTCAACATGGTTCTACTACAATTTATGGAATTATTGTTGGCTATGACAAGGAAAATGAAGTTCTAAAAATTAGTCAATTAAATAGTAGTAGCGATATTAGTGCAGGAGATAAGGTGACCACTGGTGGATTAGGAAACTTTAACGTTGCTGATATTCCTGTTGGTGAAGTGGTTGCCACAACGCATAGTACGGACTACTTGACACGAGAAGTAACTGTTAAATTAAGTGCAGATACTCATAATGTGGATGTGATAGAATTAGTGGGGAATTCATAATGAGACAGTTGAAGCGGGTTGGAGTGTTTTTATTGCTTCCTTTCTTTGTTCTAATTGACGCCCATATTAGCCAGCTTCTGGGCTCATTTTTCCCCCATGTACATTTGGCTAGTCATTTTCTGTTTTTATTTCTCTTATTTGAGACGATAGAAGTATCAGAGTATCTCTATTTAGCTTATTGTTTTGTAGTGGGTTTGGTTTATGACATTTACTTTTTCCACTTGATAGGGATTGCGACTTTGTTGTTCGTCTTGTTGGGAGTATTTCTCCATAAATTTAATAGTGTTATTTTATTGAATCGTTGGACGAGAATGTTGGCAATTATTGTCATGACTTTTCTATTTGAGATGGGAGCTTATATACTTGCATTAGTGGTAGGTTTAACTGTGGATAGTATGTCTTTATTTATAGTCTATAGTTTAGTACCATCAATGATTTTGAACCTTATATGGATGATTATCTTTCAGTTTATTTTTGAAAAATTTTACCTATAAGAAAGAAATAAAAATGTAACAAAGGCGTAATATTCATTAAGCCTTTTTTTGGTATACTAGTAATGTCTTTAAAAGAAGGAGTATCTACGTAATATGAAGAAAAAAATCTTAGCGTCACTTTTATTAAGTACAGTAATGGTTTCTCAAGTAGCTGTTTTAACAACTGCGCATGCAGAAACTACTGATGACAAAATTGCTGCTCAAGATAATAAAATCAGTAACTTAACAGCACAACAACAAGAAGCCCAAAAACAAGTTGATCAAGTTCAGGAGCAAGTGTCTGCTATTCAAACAGAGCAATCAAACTTGCAATCTGAAAATGATAGACTACAAGCAGAATCTAAAAAGCTTGAGGGTGAAATTACAGAACTTTCTAAGAATATTGTATCTCGCAATGATTCATTGCAAAAACAAGCTCGTAGTGCTCAAACAAATGGAGCTGCAACAAATTACATTAATACAATTGTAAACTCAAAATCAATTACAGAAGCTATTTCACGTGTTGCTGCAATGAGTGAAATCGTATCTGCAAACAACAAAATGTTGGAACAACAAAAAGCAGATAAAAAAGCTATTTCTGAAAAACAAGTAGCAAACAATGATGCAATTAATACAGTTATTGCAAATCAGCAAAAACTAGCTGATGATGCTCAATCATTAACTACAAAACAAGCTGAGTTGAAAGCTGCAGAATTGAATCTTGCTGCTGAAAAGGCTACTGCAGAGGATGAAAAAGCAAGTTTACTTGAGAAAAAAGCTGCAGCAGAAGCAGAAGCTAAAGCTGCAGCAGAAGCAGAAGCAGCTTATAAAGCTAAACAAGCAAGTCAACAACAAACAGTAGTTGCTTCTGGAAATACAACTTTTACAGCACAAGTTCAAGCACTATCTACTATTTCTTCATCAAGTTCATCTGAGTCAAGTTCGTCTGAATCATCTTCAAGCAGTGCTTCAACAGAAGCAACAAGCTACACTCCTGCTCCAGTGACACATCGTCCAACATATAGTACAAATGCTTCAAGTTATCCAACTGGTGAGTGTACATGGGGAGCTAAAACATTGGCGCCTTGGGCTGGAGATTACTGGGGTAATGGAGCACAGTGGGCTACAAGTGCAGCTGCAGCAGGATTCCGTACAGGATCTACACCTCAAGTTGGTGCCATTGCATGTTGGAATGATGGTGGATATGGACACGTAGCCGTGGTTACAGCTGTTTCATCATCAACAAGTATCCAAGTATCTGAATCAAACTATGGTGGAAACCGTACAATCGGAAATAAACGTGGATGGTTCAATCCTACTACGACTTCAGAAGGTTTTGTAACATATATCTATCCAAACTAATGAATAAAGCGAAGAGGCTCGATTTGAGTCTCTTTTATGATTTATATAGTTAACTTGCTTTAAAAATCTACTAAAATCGCTTGAAAATATTGAAAAAGTATGGTAAAATGAAAATTGTCGTGTGAACGATAATACTCATTCTTGATGAATTGTGAAACAGTTGCCTTTGGGTCGTTTTGCGAGTTGAAGTCAAGAAGAGGAAAAAAACAAAAAGGAGAAATACTCATGGCAGTAATTTCAATGAAACAACTTCTTGAGGCTGGTGTACACTTTGGTCACCAAACTCGTCGCTGGAACCCTAAGATGGCTAAGTACATCTTCACTGAGCGTAATGGTATCCACGTTATCGACTTGCAACAAACTGTAAAATACGCTGACCAAGCTTACGATTTCATGCGTGATGCAGCAGCTAACGACGCAGTTGTATTGTTCGTTGGTACTAAGAAACAAGCAGCTGATGCAGTTGCTGAAGAAGCAGTACGTTCAGGTCAATACTTCATCAACCACCGTTGGTTGGGTGGAACTCTTACAAACTGGGGAACAATCCAAAAACGTATCGCTCGTTTGAAAGAAATCAAACGTATGGAAGAAGATGGAACTTTCGAAGTTCTTCCTAAGAAAGAAGTTGCACTTCTTAACAAACAACGTGCACGTCTTGAAAAATTCTTGGGTGGTATCGAAGATATGCCTCGTATCCCAGATGTTATGTATGTAGTTGACCCACATAAAGAGCAAATCGCTGTTAAAGAAGCTAAGAAATTGGGAATCCCAGTTGTAGCGATGGTTGACACAAACACTGATCCAGATGATATCGATGTAATCATTCCAGCTAACGATGATGCTATCCGCGCTGTTAAATTGATCACAGCTAAATTGGCTGATGCTATCATCGAAGGACGTCAAGGTGAAGATGCAGTAGCAGTTGAAGCAGAATTTGCAGCTTCAGAAGCTCAAGCAGATTCAATCGAAGAAATCGTTGAAGTTGTAGAAGGCGACAACGCTTAATTCATATAATTAGTAATTACCTAGGAGGGCGGGGCTTAGCCCGGCTCTCCTATTTTTAAAAAATATAGGAGAATCAAAATGGCAGAAATTACAGCTAAACTTGTAAAAGAGTTGCGTGAAAAATCTGGTGCCGGAGTTATGGATGCTAAAAAAGCGCTTGTAGAAACAGACGGTGACATCGAAAAAGCGATTGAATTGCTTCGTGAAAAGGGTATGGCTAAGGCAGCTAAGAAAGCTGACCGTGTTGCTGCAGAAGGTTTGACTGGTGTTTATGTTAACGGTAATGTTGCAGCAGTTATTGAAGTAAACGCTGAAACTGACTTCGTTGCGAAAAATGCTCAATTCGTTGAATTGGTAAATACTACAGCTAAAGTTATTGCTGAAGGAAAACCTGCTAACAATGAAGAAGCTCTTGCTTTGACAATGCCCTCAGGTGAAACTCTTGAATCTGCATACGTATCTGCAACAGCAACTATCGGAGAAAAAATCTCATTCCGTCGCTTTGCATTGATTGAAAAAACAGACGCACAACACTTTGGAGCATACCAACATAACGGTGGACGTATCGGTGTTATTTCAGTTGTTGAAGGTGGAGACGAAGCACTTGCTAAACAATTGTCAATGCACATCGCAGCGATGAAACCAACAGTTCTTTCTTACAAAGAATTGGATGAGCAATTCGTTAAAGATGAGTTGGCACAATTGAACCACGTTATCGACCAAGATAACGAAAGCCGTGCAATGGTTAACAAACCAGCTCTTCCACACTTGAAGTATGGATCAAAATCTCAATTGACTGATGAAGTGATTGCTCAAGCCGAAGCTGACATCAAAGCTGAGTTGGCTGCAGAAGGCAAACCAGAAAAAATCTGGGACAAAATTATCCCAGGTAAAATGGATCGCTTCATGCTTGACAACACTAAAGTTGACCAAGCTTACACACTTCTTGCACAAGTTTACATCATGGATGACAGCAAGACAGTTGAAGCATACCTTGAATCAGTTAACGCTTCAGTAGTTGAGTTCGCTCGCTTTGAAGTTGGTGAAGGTATCGAGAAAGCTGCAAACGACTTTGAAGCTGAAGTTGCAGCTACAATGGCAGCAGCCTTGAATAACTAATAATAAAAAGGAAGCCAAATTGCTTCCTTTTTTCTATGCAGTCGATTTTTATAGGGAGATGTTCCTATTTTTAAGGTATAAATAAAAAGCCCTATAATAAGGGCTAAGTGTATTTAGGAGACTACACTTCAAATTCATAGAGTGCTGTAGAGAGATAACGTTCACCGTTATCTGGTGCTAGAGCAAGAACTTTTTTACCTGTACCTAATTTCTTGGCAACCTCGATGGCTCCGTAGATAGCTGCAGCTGAAGAAATACCAACAAGGAATCCTTCTTTTCCACCAATCTCACGGCCGAGTGCTAGTGCATCGTCTGATGTTACACGAACAATACCATCATAGGCATTTGTATCAAGTGTATCAGGAATAAATCCAGCTGAGATACCTTGAATTTTGTGTGGTCCAGGTTTTTCACCAGATAGAATAGCAGATTCGTCTGCCTCTACTGCAAAAACTTGAATGTTAGAATTTGCTGATTTGAGTGCATGAGAAACACCAGAAATCGTTCCACCGGTACCCACTCCAGCAACAAAGGCATCTAGTCCATCTTTACCGAAAGCAGCTAGTATTTCAGCTCCTGTTGTTCTTTCGTGTACTTCTGGATTAGCTGGATTGTCAAATTGAAGAGGAAGGAAACCATCACGTTCAGCAGCGATTTCTTGAGCTTTAGCAATAGCGCCTTTCATTCCCTCACTACCAGGAGTTAGGACGAGTTCAGCACCATAAGCTTGGATAATCTTACGTCGTTCTACACTCATAGTTTCAGGCATAACGATGACGACTTTATACCCTTTAGCAGCACCTACCCATGAAAGTCCAATACCAGTGTTTCCACTTGTTGCTTCAACAATTGTAGAACCTGGTTTCAGAATACCGTCTTGTTCAGCTTTTTCAATCATGCTAAGAGCAATACGATCTTTTACAGAAGAACCAGGGTTGAATGCTTCAAGCTTTACATAGACGTCCGCAGCCCCTTCTGGCACGATGTTGTTGAGTTTAACAATCGGAGTTTGACCGATTAATTCAGTAATGTTGTTATAAATAGACATATGAATACCTCTTTGTATAAGATATTTCTAGTATAACGCTATCTATACCATTTGTAAAATATAGAAATCCTATCGAAGTGATAGGATTTTTTTATATCACAGGTCTAAGCCGTTAATTTTCAAGCGATTGTGATAAGCTAATTCTAATAAATAGGTGTAAAGTGGAATGATATCCGTTTTCTTAGGGAATTCAAATTTATGAGCATTAAAATGCTCATTGTGTGCTTTTAGAAAGACATTTTCTAAATAAGTAATAGTAATTTCACTATCATCTATACCTGCTCCTGCAGTTTCCATTTCAACGTTAACAATGTTCATCAAAAAGATTGATTTAATAGACATCTTACGACCAGTAGCGCCTTGTTTATCTGTAAAGATAATACGGATATTTGTAAATATAATTGAATCACGAATCAGTTTATATCCACTTTGAATTTCTTCATTTTCTAGTAGATATTGTCCATATTCTTTGATAAGAGTTTCTTTGTTTTGCTCGCTAAAGTTACCAGCGAGTCCTTGAATGAATTTACCAAATGCCATATTTTTCTCCTTTGTTTACACTAAGTTTACAGGAACTTCAACTTCTCGTAAACCTTGATCAGTTAAAGTGACTTTTCCATTAAAAAACTCTACAAGTGCAGCTTTAATAGTTTCTTTTTCTTCTTTATCAACATAAATCATCGTATCGACTTGATCTGTAAAGTTTGTATCCAGTTCCATGAGATTATATTCCTTAAGGAAGTTACTGTACTCTTGGTACTGAGCGTAAGACATTTGAATAGCAATGCCAGCCTGTTCCTTTATTTCAATGATGCCAATTTCTTTGACAGCTAAGGCAACACTGCCAGCGTAAGCACGAATCAATCCTCCAGCGCCTAGTTTAATGCCACCAAAGTAGCGTGTCACTACCACACAGACATTAGTAAGATTGTGATTTTCTAGTACCCCAAGCATGGGAACGCCAGCAGTCCCACTGGGCTCACCATCATCACTTGTCCGTTTGATTCCACTACGTTCCCCAATAATGAAGGCAGAGCAGTTATGAGTAGCTTTGTAGTGCTCTTTCTTGATGGCAGTAATGAAGTCACGAGCCTCTTCTTCGCTATAAACACGCTTGGCATGACAGATAAAGCGGGATTTTTTGATTTCTTCTTGGACTTGTCCGTCCTCTTTAATTGTTCTAAATTCCATGATTTAATTGTACTAAAAAATCATTTAAAGCGCTAGGTTTTTACGAATAAAGAAGTATGAAAGTAAATCCAAATTATCTCGGTCGCTTGTTTACTGAGAATGAATTAACAGAAGAGGAACGTCAGTTGGCGGAGAAACTTCCAGCAATGAGAAAGGAGAAAGGGAAACTTTTCTGTCAACGTTGTAATAGTACTATTCTAGAAGAATGGTATTTGCCCATCGGTACTTACTATTGTAGGGAGTGTTTACTGATGAAGCGAGTCAGGAGTGATCAATCTTTATACTATTTCCCACAGGAGGATTTTCCGAAGCAAGATGTTCTTAAATGGCGTGGTCAATTAACCCCTTTTCAAGATAAGGTATCAGAGGGACTGCTTCAAGCGGTAGACAAGCAAGAGCCAAGCTTGGTTCACGCTGTAACAGGAGCTGGAAAGACAGAAATGATTTATCAAGTAGTAGCTAAAGTGATCAATGCGGGTGGTGCAGTGTGTTTGGCCAGTCCTCGCATAGACGTTTGTTTGGAGCTGTATAAGCGCCTGCAAAAGGATTTTGCTTGTGAGATAGCCCTCCTACATGGAGAATCAGAGCCGTATTTTCGAACACCACTAGTTGTTGCGACGACCCATCAGTTATTGAAGTTTTATCAAGCTTTTGATTTACTGATAGTGGATGAAGTAGATGCCTTTCCTTATGTTGACAATCCTATGCTTTACCATGCTGTCAAGAATAGTGTAAAGGAGAATGGCTTGAGAATCTTTTTAACAGCAACTTCTACCGATGAGTTAGATAGGAAGGTTCGCATCGGAGAATTAAAACGATTGAGTTTGCCAAGACGATTTCATGGAAATCCTTTGATTATTCCTAAACCTGTCTGGTTATCCGATTTTAATCACTGTTTAGAGAAAAGTCGGTTGTCACCAAAGCTAAAGTCTTATATTGAGAAGCAGAGAAAGACAGGTTATCCGTTACTCATTTTTGCTTCAGAGATTAAGAAAGGGGAACAGTTAAAAGAAATCATACAGGAGCAATTTCCAAATGAGAAAATTGGCTTTGTATCTTCTATCACAGAAAATCGATTAGAGCAGGTACAAGCTTTTCGAGATAGAGAACTGACAATACTTATCAGTACGACGATATTGGAGCGTGGAGTTACCTTCCCTTGTGTTGACGTTTTCGTAGTAGAGGCCAATCATCGTCTGTTTACCAAGTCTAGTTTAATACAGATTGGAGGACGTGTCGGTCGGAGTATGGACAGACCGACAGGAGATTTGCTTTTCTTCCATGACGGGTTAAATGCTTCAATCAAAAAGGCAATTAAGGAAATTCAGCAGATGAATAAGGAGGCGGGGCTATGAAGTGCTTATTATGTGGGCAGACTATGAAGGCTGTTTTAACTTTTAGTAGTCTCTTACTTCTGAAGAATGATGACTCTTGTCTTTGTTCAGACTGTGACTCTACTTTTGAGAGGATTGGAGAAGAAAACTGCCCAAACTGTATGAAAACAGGTTTGTCAACAAAGTGTCAAGATTGTCAATTTTGGTGTAAAGAAGAAGTTGAAGTCAGTCATAGAGCGATTTTTACTTACAATCAAGCTATGAAGGATTTTTTCAGTCGGTATAAGTTTGATGGAGACTTCCTTTTAAGAAAAGTTTTTGCTTCAGTTTTAAGTGAGGAGTTAAAAAAGTACAAAGAGTATCAATTTGTTGTAATTCCCCTAAGTCCTGAAAGATTGCTCGAGAGGGGATTTAACCAGGTTGAAGGTTTAGTTGAAGCAGCAGAGTTCTCTTTGCAAGACTTACTAGAGAAGAGAGAAGAGCGGGCCAGTTCTTCCAAAAATCGTTCAGAACGCTTGGGGACAGAACTTCCTTTCTTTATTAAAAGGGGAGTCACTATTCCTAAAAAAATCCTACTTATAGATGACATTTATACTACTGGAACAACTATAAATCGTGTGAAGAAGCTGTTGGAAGAAGCTGGTGCTGAGGATGTAAAAACATTTTCCCTTGTAAGATGAGGAAAAAATTTGCAAAAATAAAATGAAAGCGTTATAATGAAATCAGAAAAACAAAAATGTTTAGAAAGAAGGTACTCATATGATTAAATATAGTATCCGTGGTGAAAACCTAGAAGTAACAGAAGCAATTCGTGATTATGTAGTTTCTAAACTCGAAAAGATCGAAAAGTATTTTCAAGCTGAACAAGAGTTGGATGCTCGAGTAAACTTGAAGGTGTATCGTGAAAAAACGGCTAAAGTGGAGGTGACGATTCCGCTTGGTTCAATTACTCTTCGTGCAGAAGATGTGTCTCAAGATATGTATGGTTCAATTGACCTTGTAACCGATAAAATTGAACGTCAGATTCGTAAAAATAAAACAAAAATCGAGCGTAAAAATAAAAACAAGGTAGCAACTAGTCAATTATTTACAGATGCTTTGGTGGAAGATACAAATGTTGTCCAATCTAGAGTTGTTCGTTCAAAACAAATTGATTTAAAACCAATGGATTTGGAAGAAGCTATTCTACAGATGGATTTGTTGGGACATGATTTCTTTATCTATGTGGATGTTGAAGATCAGACAACCAATGTGATTTATCGTCGTGAAGATGGCGAGATTGGCTTGTTAGAAGTTAAAGAATCTTAATTTCAATATGTGTAAAGGAAGGTTTACTAAATTGTAAACCTCCTTTTTCTTATAATTGATAGAATTACTGATTACACTTTTAAAAAGTCGCTTTTTGGTGGTTATTATGGTATAATGGGTGCCAAGAGGTTTGGAATGAAAAAATTTTATGTAAGTCCTATTTTCCCCTTAATATTAGGAATAGTGGCGTTCGGAGTGCTATCTGTGCAACTTGTTTTTGTAACGAATACACTGGTAACGCTATTTCTTTTGCTACTTATTTTGGGTTCATATATTTTACTATTCATCCATCAGAGAGACTACTACTCAAGGAGTGAAGTAGAACAAATCCAGTATGTAAACCACCAAGCTGAAGAAAGTTTGACAACCTTGTTAGAACAGATGCCTGTCGGAGTTATTAAATTAGACTTGTCGTCAGGTGAAGTTGAATGGTTTAATCCTTATGCTGAATTGATTTTGACTAATGAAGTGGGCGAAATTGATGTGGCATTAATTCAAACAATTATCAAGGCTTCTGTGGGGAATCCAGGTTCTTATGCCACCTTGGGTGAGACCCGCTATTCGGTTCATATGGACAAGGTGTCTGGAGTTCTTTACTTCTTTGATGTGTCTGGAGAATACGAAGCGACTGTTGAGTTAGTAACGAGTCGACCTGTGATTGGGATCGTTTCCGTTGACAACTATGATGATTTAGAAGATGAAACATCGGAGTCTGATATCAGTCATATCAATAGTTTTGTAGCCAATTTTGTTTCAGAATTTGCTGGGAAGCATGCCATGTTCTCCCGTCGAGTGAGTATGGACCGTTTCTATCTCTTTACGGACTACACGGTACTTGAGGGATTGATGAATGATAAATTTTCTGTTATCGATGCTTTCAGAGAAGAGTCAAAACAGAGACAGTTGCCTTTGACCTTAAGTATGGGCTTTTCTTATGGTGATGGAAATCATGATGAGATAGGTAAAGTTGCATTACTCAACTTGAACTTGGCTGAAGTGCGTGGTGGAGACCAGGTGGTTGTCAAGGAGAACGACGAAACGAAAAATCCAGTTTATTTTGGTGGTGGGTCTGCTGCGTCAATCAAGCGTACACGAACACGTACGCGCGCTATGATGACGGCTATTTCAGATAAAATTAGAAGTGTAGATCAGGTTTTTGTAGTTGGTCATAAAAACCTTGATATGGATGCTTTGGGTTCTGCTGTAGGTATGAAGTTATTTGCTAGTAATGTAACAGAAAATAGTTATGCTCTTTATGATGAAAATCAAATGTCACCAGATATTGAACGAGCTGTTGCATTCTTAGAAAAAGAAGGAGTTACGAAGTTGTTGTCTGTTAAGGATGCAATGGGGATGGTGACCAATCGTTCTTTGTTGATTCTTGTAGACCATTCAAAGACAGCTTTAACTTTATCAAAAGATTTTTATGATTTGTTTACCCAAACTATTGTTATTGACCACCATCGAAGGGATCAGGATTTCCCAGACAATGCAGTTATCACTTATATCGAAAGTGGTGCAAGCAGTGCCAGTGAGTTGGTAACGGAATTGATTCAGTTCCAGAATTCTAAGAAAAATCGTTTGAGTCGTATGCAAGCAAGTGTTTTAATGGCTGGTATGATGTTGGATACTAAAAATTTCACCTCACGAGTGACTAGTCGGACATTTGATGTTGCTAGCTATCTCAGAACGCGCGGAAGCGATAGTATTGCTATCCAGGAAATCGCTGCGACGGATTTTGAAGAATATCGTGAGGTCAATGAACTGATTTTACAGGGACGTAAATTAGGTTCAGATGTACTGATAGCAGAGGCTAAGGACTCGAAATGCTATGATACAGTTGTTATTAGTAAGGCAGCAGATGCCATGTTAGCTATGTCGGGCATTGAAGCGAGTTTTGTTCTTGCGAAGAATACACAAGGATTTATCTCTATCTCAGCTCGCAGTCGTAGTAAACTGAATGTACAACGGATCATGGAAGAGCTGGGAGGTGGAGGCCACTTTAATTTGGCAGCAGCTCAAATTAAGGATTTAACCTTGTCAGAAGCAGGTGAAAAACTGACAGAAATTGTATTAAATGAAATAAAGGAAAAGGAGAAAGAAGAATGAAAGTAATCTTTTTAGCAGATGTTAAAGGAAAAGGTAAAAAAGGTGAAATTAAGGAAGTACCAACAGGGTATGCACAAAACTTTCTTATCAAAAAGAATTTAGCAAAAGAAGCAACTGCTCAAGCTGTAGGTGAACTTCGTGGTAAACAAAAATCAGAAGAGAAAGCTCACGCTGAGATGATTGCAGAAGCAAAAGCAATTAAAGACCAACTAGAAGCAGAAGAAACGGTTGTAGAATTTGTTGAAAAAGTTGGTCCAGATGGTCGTACCTTTGGTTCCATTACCAATAAGAAAATTGCAGAAGAATTGCAAAAGCAATTTGGAATTAAGATTGATAAGCGTCATATTCAAGTACAAGCTCCGATTCGAGCAGTTGGTTTGATCGATGTACCAGTGAAAATCTATCAAGATATCACAGGTGTGATCAATCTTCGTGTGAAAGAAGGGTAAATTTACACTTTCTTGACAAGATTGTAAAAGGAAGGGAAGTCTGATGGCAGAAGTAGAAGAGTTACGAGTACAACCTCAAGATATCTTAGCTGAGCAATCCGTTTTAGGGGCTATCTTTATTGACGAGAGTAAGCTTGTTTTTGTGCGAGAATATATTGAGTCTCGGGACTTTTTTAAGTATGCCCATCGTTTGATTTTCCAAGCTATGGTCGATTTATCCGATCGTGGCGATGCTATAGATGCAACAACGGTTCGTACCATTCTTGATAATCAAGGTGATTTACAGAATATTGGTGGCTTGTCTTACCTGGTTGAGATTGTCAATTCTGTGCCAACTTCTGCTAATGCGGAGTATTATGCTAAGATTGTTGCAGAGAAGGCCATGCTACGTCGATTAATCTCCAAGTTGACAGAGTCTGTCAATCAAGCTTACGAGGCTTCGCAACCAGCTGATGAAATCATTGCTCAGGCAGAAAAAGGCCTGATTGATGTCAGCGAAAATGCTAATCGAAGTGGATTTAAGAACATTCGAGATGTGTTGAATATCAACTTTGGAAATCTGGAAACTCGCTCGCAACAAACGACCGATATTACAGGTATTGCGACAGGCTATCGTGACTTGGATCATATGACGACTGGACTTCATGAGGAGGAGTTGATTATCCTAGCAGCCCGTCCAGCGGTTGGTAAGACAGCCTTTGCATTGAATATTGCTCAGAATATTGGGACTAAGTTGGACAAAACGGTTGCTATTTTTTCACTCGAAATGGGTGCGGAAAGTCTAGTGGACCGTATGTTGGCGGCAGAAGGCTTGGTGGAATCGCATTCTATCCGTACGGGTCAATTGACTGATGAGGAGTGGCAAAAATATACCATTGCTCAAGGGAACCTAGCTAATGCAAGTATCTATATCGATGATACGCCAGGGATTCGGATTACAGAGATTCGTTCTCGTTCTCGTAAACTGGCTCAAGAAACTGGAAATCTTGGTTTGATTTTAATAGACTATTTGCAGCTTATCACGGGAACTGGTCGGGAAAATCGTCAACAAGAGGTTTCAGAAATTTCACGTCAGTTGAAAATTTTAGCTAAGGAACTGAAGGTTCCAGTAATTGCTCTAAGTCAGCTTTCTCGTGGTGTAGAACAACGCCAGGATAAGAGACCGGTCTTGTCTGATATTCGTGAATCTGGTTCTATTGAGCAGGACGCTGATATCGTAGCCTTTCTTTATCGCGACGACTACTATGAGCGTGGTGGTGAAGAAGAGGAAGGCATACCAAACAATAAGGTAGAAGTTATTATAGAGAAAAACCGTAGTGGAGCTCGTGGAACGGTGGAATTAATTTTCCAAAAAGAATACAATAAATTTTCAAGTATCTCAAAGAGGGAGGCATAAGATGTCAGATGCATTTACAGATGTAGCCAAGATGAAAAAAATAAAAGAAGAAATCAAGGCACATGAGGGACAAGTCGTAGAAATGACTTTGGAGAATGGTCGTAAGCGCCAAAAAAATAGATTGGGTAAGCTAATTGAGGTTTATCCATCCCTATTTATCGTTGAATTTGGGAACGTTGAAGGAGATAAACAAGCTAATGTTTACGTTGAATCCTTTACTTACTCAGATATCCTTACAGAAAAGAATTTGATTCATTATCTTGACTAAAGTGAGAAATTTTCTCACTTTTTCTTTTTTTCTCCGAATAGTTTAAGTGAAGGTAATCTTCGATTTATATTATTTTTCAAGGAGGAAGAATGAAAATTTCACCATTTAAAGTAGCAGAGACAAGATTTTCTTTTAGAAAATCAGCTAAAAAGGTTGTTCCCTTTTTAGTAGTAGGATTGATGTTAGCAGCGGGTAATAGTGTATATGCCTATTCCGGAGGAAATGGATCGATTGCGCGTGGGGATGATTATCCTGCTCATTATAAAAATGGGAGCCAGGAGATTGATAAGTGGCGCATGTATTCTCGTCAGTGTACTTCTTTTGCAGCCTTTCGTTTGAGTAATGTCAATGGTTTTGAGATTCCGGCGGCTTATGGGAATGCGAATGAATGGGGCTATCGTGCTCGTCGTGAAGGCTATCGTGTCGATAATAGACCAGCGATTGGCTCCATTGCTTGGTCGACTGCAGGAACTTATGGTCATGTTGCTTGGGTGTCAAATGTAATAGGAGATGAGATTGAGATTGAAGAATACAATTATGGAATAAGGGAATCTTACAATAAGCGCGTCGTGAAGGCGAATACTATGACTGGCTTTATTCATTTTAAAGATTTAGCTGGTGGCAGTGTTGGGAATAGTCAATCCTCAGTTTCAATAGGAGGAACACATTATTTTAAGACTAAGGCTGCTATCAAAAATCAGCCTCTAGCTGGCGCAACTGCAATTGATTACTATTATCCTGGGGAGAATGTTCATTATGATCAAATTCTCGAAAAAGATGGGTACAAGTGGTTGAGTTATACGGCTTATAACGGAAGTCGTCGCTATATCCAGCTAGAGGGAGTAACCTCTTCACAGAATTATCAGAATCAATCAGGAAATAGCTCTAACTATGGATCCAATAACAGTTCAACTGTCGGTTGGAAGAAAATAAATGGTAGTTGGTATCATTTCAAATCAAATGGGTCTAAATCAACGGGTTGGCTGAAAGATGGATCTAGTTGGTATTATTTGAAATCATCTGGTGAAATGCAGACAGGCTGGTTAAAGGAAAATGGTCTGTGGTATTATTTAGATAGTTCAGGGGCAATGAAAACGGGGTGGTATCAAGTCTCTGGTAAGTGGTATTATTCTTACTCTTCAGGCGCCTTAGCTGTTAATACGACAGTGGATGGCTACAGAGTAAACAGTGATGGAGAACGAGTATAGAAAATGGGAGTAGGAAAATTTCCTACTCTTTTCTGTAAGCAGTTTCCTTGACATTTTTTTTGTTTTGCGCTATCATATGTCCATATAATATATGGGAGTCTGTGTACAGTCTGAGAGGAAGCGTTAAGCTTCGACCGCACCTGATTTGGGTAATGCCAGCGTAGGGAACGATACTTAGTCTATTCTTGACCTTTTCCATATATGGTAAAGGTTTTTCTTTTTATAAAAAGGAAAACGAGAAGAGGAGGTTCTTATGAAAGCAAGCATTGCCTTGCAAGTTTTACCCTTATCACAGGGGATTGATCGGATTGCTGTTATCGATCAGGTCATTGCTTATCTGGAAACTCAAGAAGTGACCATGGTAGTGACACCATTTGAAACAGTCTTGGAAGGGGAGTTTGATGAACTCATGCGCATTCTAAAAGAAGCGCTAGCAGTGGCAGGGCAGGAGGCAGACAATGTCTTTGCTAATGTCAAAATAAATGTAGGAGAGATTTTAAGTATCGATGAGAAACTTGAAAAGTATACTGAGACGACACATTAGTCTATTGGGCTTTCTAGGAGTCTTATCAATCTGGCAGGTAGCAGGTTTTCTTAAACTTCTCCCCAAGTTTATCCTGCCAACACCTCTTGAAATTCTCCAGGCCTTTGTTCGTGATAGAGAATTTCTCTGGCACCATAGTTGGGCGACCTTGAGAGTGGCTTTACTGGGGCTGGTTCTGGGAGTTTTGATTGCCTGTCTCATGGCTGTACTTATGGACAGTTTGACTTGGCTTAATGACCTGATTTACCCTATGATGGTGGTCGTTCAGACTATCCCGACCATTGCCATAGCCCCTATTCTGGTCTTGTGGCTCGGTTATGGGATATTGCCCAAGATTGTCTTGATTATCCTGACGACAACCTTCCCTATCATTGTTAGTATCTTGGACGGTTTTAGGCATTGTGACAAGGATATGCTGACTTTGTTTAGTCTGATGCGAGCCAAGCCTTGGCAAATCCTGTGGCATTTTAAAATCCCTGTCAGTCTGCCTTACTTTTATGCAGGTCTGAGGGTTAGTGTCTCCTACGCCTTTATCACAACAGTGGTATCTGAGTGGTTGGGAGGCTTTGAAGGACTAGGTGTCTACATGATTCAGTCTAAAAAACTGTTTCAGTATGATACCATGTTTGCCATTATTATTCTGGTGTCGATTATCAGTCTTCTAGGGATGAAGCTGGTCGATATCAGTGAAAAATATGTGATTAAATGGAAACGTTCGTAGAATTAGAATGTTTCTGAAAAAGAAAAGAGGAAATTGAAATGAAAAAAACATGGAAAGTGTTTTTAACTGTTTTAACAGCTCTTGTAGCTGTTGTGCTTGTGGCCTGTGGCCAAGGAACTGCTTCTAAGGATAATAAGGAAGCAGAACTTAAGAAGATTGATTTTATCCTAGACTGGACACCAAATACTAACCACACAGGACTTTATGTTGCCAAGGAAAAAGGTTATTTCAAAGAAGCTGGAGTGGATGTTGATTTGAAATTGCCACCAGAAGAAAGTTCTTCTGACTTGGTTATTAACGGTAAGGCACCATTTGCAGTGTATTTCCAAGACTATATGGCTAAAAAATTGGAAAAAGGAGCAGGAATTACTGCCGTTGCAGCTATTGTTGAACACAATACATCAGGAATCATCTCTCGTAAATCTGACAATGTAGCTAGTCCGAAGGACTTGGTTGGTAAGAAATACGGGACTTGGAATGACCCAACTGAACTTGCTATGTTGAAAACCTTGGTAGAATCACAAGGTGGGGACTTTGAGAAGGTTGAAAAAGTACCAAATAACGACTCAAACTCTATCACACCGATTGCTAATGGAGTATTTGATACTGCATGGATCTACTACGGATGGGATGGTATCCTTGCAAAATCTCAAGGTGTAGATGCTAACTTCTTGTACTTGAAAGACTATGTCAAGGAGTTTGACTACTACTCACCAGTTATCATCGCAAACAACGACTACCTTAAAGACAATAAAGAAGAAGCTCGTAAAGTCATCCAAGCTATCAAAAAAGGCTACCAATATGCTATGGAGCATCCAGAAGAAGCAGCTGATATCCTCATCAAGAATGCACCTGAACTTCAGGAAAAACGTGACTTTGTCATCGAATCTCAAAAATACTTGTCAAAAGAATACGCAAGCGACAAGGAAAAATGGGGTCAATTTGATGCAGCTCGCTGGAATGCCTTCTACAAATGGGATAAAGAAAATGGTATTCTTAAAGAAGATTTGACAGACAAAGGCTTCACCAACGAGTTTGTGAAATAATGACAGAAATAAGACTAGAACACGTCAGTTATGCCTATGGTCAAGATAGGATTTTAGAGGACATTAACCTGCAGGTGATTTCAGGTGAAGTGGTTTCTATCTTAGGTCCAAGTGGTGTAGGAAAGACCACCCTCTTTAATCTGATCGCTGGGATTTTAGAAGTTCAGTCAGGGAGAATTGTACTTGACGGTGAGGAGAATCCCAAGGGGCGCGTGAGTTATATGTTGCAAAAGGATCTGCTCTTGGAGCACAAGACGGTGCTTGGTAATATCATTTTGCCCCTCTTGATTCAAAAAGTGGATAAGGCAGAAGCTATTGCCCGAGCGGATGAAATTCTTGCGACTTTTCAGTTGACAGCTGTACGAGACAAGTATCCCCATGAACTTAGTGGTGGGATGCGCCAGCGTGTAGCCTTACTCCGAACCTACCTTTTCGGGCACAAGCTTTTTCTCTTGGATGAGGCTTTTAGCGCATTGGATGAGATGACTAAGATGGAACTCCACGCTTGGTACCTTGAGATTCACAAGCAGTTGCAGCTAACAACCTTGATCATCACGCATAGTATCGAGGAGGCCCTCAGTCTCAGCGACCGCATCTATATCTTGAAAAATCGTCCTGGGCAGATTGTTTCAGAAATTAAACTAGATTGGTCTGAAGATGAGGACAAAGAAGTCCAAAAGATTGCCTATAAACGTCAAATTTTGGTAGAATTAGGCTTAGATAAGTAGAAAAATAGGGAGTTGGTGAAGATTATCCTTTACCAGCGCCCTTTTTCTTTTAAAAATGAGAAAATTTCGGTATAATAGTCAAAGATAGTCAAGGTTTAAAGAGAGAGGTGGGTTTGTAATGAGATTTAAAAATACATCGGATCATATTGAGGCCTACATCAAGGCGATTTTAGATCAATCTGGTATCGTGGAGTTGCAACGGAGTCAGTTGGCAGATACTTTTCAGGTTGTTCCTAGTCAGATTAACTATGTGATCAAGACACGCTTTACGGAAAGTAGAGGCTACTTGGTTGAAAGTAAGCGTGGTGGCGGAGGCTATATTCGTATAGGACGGATTGAGTTTTCTAATCATCATGAAATGCTCAGGGAGTTGCTTTACTCAATTGGCGAGCGGGTCAGTCAAGAAATTTATGAAGATATTCTTCAGCTTTTAGTTGAGCAGGAATTGATGACCAAGCAGGAGATGAATTTGCTGGTAGCAGTAGCTTTGGATCGCATTCTAGGAGAAGAAGCTCCAGTTGTTCGTGCTAATATGCTACGACAGGTCATACAAGAGGTAGATAGAAAAGGGAAGTAAGATGAACTATTCAAAAGCATTGAATGAATGTATCGAAAGTGCCTACATGGTTGCGAGCCATTTTGGAGCCCGTTATCTAGAGTCTTGGCATTTATTGATTGCCATGTCTAATCACAGTTACAGTGTGGCAGGTGCGACTTTAAACGATTATCCTTATGAAATGGACCGTTTAGAAGAGGTTGCGTTGGAACTGACTGAAACGGACTATAGCCAAGACGAAACCTTTACGGAATTGCCCTTTTCCCATCGTTTGGAGGTCCTCTTTGCAGAAGCAGAGTATGTGGCCTCAGTAGTCCACGCAAAGGTACTAGGGACAGAGCATGTCCTCTATGCAATCTTGCATGATGGCAATGCCTTGGCGACTCGCATCTTGGAGAGAGCAGGCTTTTCTTATGAAGACCAGAAAGATCAGGTTAGAATTGCTGCTCTTCGTCGCAATCTAGAAGAGCGTGCAGGATGGACAAGAGAAGATCTCAAGGCTTTGCGTCAACGTCATCGCACAGTAACTGACAAGCAAAATTCCATGGCCAATATGATGGGCATGCCTCAAGCTCAAAGTGGTGGTCTAGAGGACTACACGCATGACCTGACGGAGCAAGCGCGTTCTGGCAAGTTAGAGCCAGTTATCGGTCGAGACAAGGAAATCTCACGTATGATTCAGATTTTGAGTCGGAAGACCAAGAACAATCCTGTCTTGGTTGGAGATGCGGGTGTCGGGAAAACAGCTTTAGCACTTGGACTTGCTCAGCGTATTGCTAGTGGGAATGTACCAGCTGAAATGGCTAAGATGCGCGTTTTGGAGCTTGATTTGATGAATGTCGTTGCAGGGACACGTTTCCGTGGTGACTTTGAAGAGCGTATGAACAACATCATCAAGGATATCGAGGAGGATGGCAAAGTAATCCTCTTTATCGATGAACTCCACACCATCATGGGTTCTGGTAGCGGTATTGATTCGACTCTGGATGCAGCCAATATCTTGAAGCCAGCCTTAGCTCGTGGAACTCTGAGAACAGTTGGTGCAACCACTCAGGAAGAATACCAAAAACACATCGAAAAAGACGCAGCTCTTTCTCGTCGTTTTGCAAAAGTGACGATTGAAGAGCCAAGTCTAGCTGACAGTATGACCATTTTGCAAGGTTTGAAGGCCACCTATGAGAAACACCACCGTGTGCAAATCACAGATGAAGCGGTTGAAACAGCTGTTAAGATGGCCCATCGTTACTTGACTAGCCGTCACTTGCCAGACTCTGCTATCGACCTCTTAGATGAAGCGGCAGCAACAGTGCAAAACAAATCCAAGCAGGTGAAAACAGACGAATCCGATTTGAGTCCAGCTGACAAGGCCTTGATGGATGGCAAGTGGAAACAAGCTGCTCAGCTAATCGCAAAAGAGCAGGAAGTCCCTGTCTATAAAGATTTGGTAACAGAATCTGAAATTTTGACTACCTTGAGTCGCTTGTCAGGGATTCCAGTCCAAAAACTGACGCAAACGGATGCCAAGAAATACCTGAACTTGGAAGCTGAACTACACAAACGTGTCATCGGTCAAGATCAAGCTGTTTCAAGCATTAGCCGTGCGATTCGCCGCAACCAGTCAGGAATTCGTAGTCACAAGCGTCCGATTGGTTCCTTTATGTTCCTAGGGCCGACAGGAGTCGGTAAGACCGAATTGGCCAAGGCTCTGGCAGAAGTCCTCTTTGATGACGAATCAGCCCTTATTCGCTTTGATATGAGTGAGTATATGGAGAAATTTGCGGCTAGCCGTCTCAATGGAGCTCCTCCGGGTTATGTGGGCTACGAAGAAGGTGGGGAGTTGACTGAGAAGGTTCGCAACAAACCATACTCCGTTCTTCTATTTGACGAGGTAGAAAAGGCCCACCCAGATATCTTTAATGTCCTCTTGCAGGTTCTGGACGACGGCGTCTTGACAGATAGCAAGGGGCGCAAGGTTGATTTTTCAAATACCATTATCATCATGACGTCAAACCTTGGTGCGACGGCTCTTCGTGATGACAAGACGGTCGGCTTTGGGGCCAAGGACATTCGTTTTGACCAGGAAAATATGGAAAAACGAATCTTTGAAGAGTTGAAAAAAGCTTATCGACCAGAGTTTATCAACCGTATTGATGAAAAGTTGGTCTTCCATAGCTTAGATAGCGAACACATGCAGGAAATTGTCAAGATTATGGTGAAACCATTGATTGCTAGCCTCGCTGAGAAGGGCATCGACTTGAAACTGCAAGCTTCAGCGTTGAAGTTACTAGCAAGTCAAGGATATGATCCAGAAATGGGAGCTCGCCCACTTCGCAGAACCCTGCAAACAGAAGTGGAAGACAAGCTAGCAGAACTCCTTCTCAAGGGAGAACTAGTAGCAGGCAAGACCCTCAAGATAGGTGTTAAAGCTGGTCAATTAAAATTTGATATTGCTTAAAAATGGAGAGTCAGGAGCAATCCTGATTCTTTTTTTTGCTACTTTTTTATAAAAAATGATAAAAAACTATTGACAAAACAAAAATATAGTATATAATAAAAACATAGAAAATAAAAATATCAAAAATTATAAAAAGGTAAAACGTTTATGAAAAAGAAAACAGCAGTGGTATTTGGGACCTTTGCCCCTCTCCATCAAGGGCATATCGATCTGATTCAGCGAGCGAAGCGTCAGTGTGACCAGGTCTGGGTAGTCGTTTCAGGCTACGAGGGAGACCGAGGGGAGCAGGTAGGTTTAAGTCTTCAAAAACGATTTCGCTATATCCGAGAGGCTTTTTGTGATGACGAATTGACCTCTGTCTGCAAGCTGGATGAGACCAACCTTCCCCGTTACCCTATGGGCTGGCAGGAGTGGTTGGACCAGATGTTAGCAGAGATTTCCTATGATGAAAACCAGCAAGAACTGACTTTTTTTGTAGGAGAAGCAGACTACCAGCAAGAGCTAGCTAAACGTGGATTTGGCACCGTCTTGAAAGAAAGAAAGTTTGGTATCTCAGCGACTATGATTCGAGAAAATCCAAGCAAATATTGGAAATACATCGCTCAACCCTTCCGTCGTCAGTTTACCAAGAAAGTGTTGATTATGGGAAGTGCTAGCAATGGGAAGACCACTCTGGCCAAGGATTTGGCAAGGTATTACGATGCACCCGTTAGTCTGGAATACGCGCGTGAGTACCAGATCAAAAACAATGTCCGCGACGATGAATTGACTCCAAAGGATTACTACTATCTCCTGTTGGGACAGTATGACCAGACCTCCAAGTTAATCGATAGCAATGCCAATCGAGGTCTAGTGATAGCCGATACCAATTCATTGGTAACCAAGGGTTACTATGACTATTACATGGAGACTGAGGACCAAGGGGACTTATCAGGAGAAACCTTTGACAATCTCTTTGTTTCAATCTTGGCCAAGGAAAAATGGGACTTGATTCTCTTCGTGCAACCTGTCGGTTCCTATGTCAATGACGGATTTAGAGATATGACCATGGCAGAAGACCATATTCGCTACAGTTTTTCCCAGCATTTGGATCAGATGAGGGAGCGATACTTAACCAACATTCCACTAGTTTATCTAGCAGAGGATTATCTAGGCAATTATGAAGCAGCCAAAGTGGCTATTGATGCCATTTACCAAGCAGATTAGGAGAAAAATATGAAAAAACTAACTGAAAAAATCACACAATTTATCGAAAACTTTAAAAATGTCCATGCTGAAGCTCGCAAGATCGGTTTTGCAGGAATCATGCGCCTGCTATGGAAAGATCTCTTTGTCGGCCGTAGCCTTTTCCAGTGGTTGTATCTCATCGCCCTGTCAAGTGTTCCCTTGATTTTAGAGTTCACACAAAATACGGAAAGTCATGACTGGTTGAGCTTGTTTGCATCTTGGACTGGGATTGTCTGTGTTATCTTGGTAGCAGAAGGGCGTGCAAGCAATTATCTCTTTGGGGCTATTAACTCGGCTATCTATTTGATTTTGGCCATGAATGCGACTTTTTATGGCGAAGTCTTGACGACCGTTTACTTCTTTGTCATGCAGCCGATTGGTCTCTATGCTTGGTTGTCCAATCGTATCAATGAACAGGAAAAACCAGAAGAATCCCACTTTGAAGCTAAGAAATTATCTGTTCTTGACTGGCTCAAGTACTTGGCCTTGACTGCCATTATCTGGATTGGTATGGGCTTGGCTTACCAAAGTATCAATAGCGCTCGTCCTTTCCGTGATAGTGTAACCGATGCGACCAATGGTGTTGGTCAGCTCTTGATGACACGTCTTTACCGCGAGCAATGGATTTTCTGGATTGCAACCAATCTCTTTAGTATCTACCTCTGGTGGGGTGAAAATATCCACATTCAAGGGATGTACTGGGTTTACACACTCAATAGTCTAGTGGGATGGTACCAATGGACCAAGGCAGTTCGAAAGGAGGCATAAAATGACGGACACGATGATTCCATCAGGGATGACGGAAAAAGAATATTTTGAAATTCATGCCAGTCAGGAGGAGTTTTTAGACTGGTACTACAAGCAGGAACTCCCTCAATACGAAAAACCAAGTGTGACGGTGGATATGGTAGCCTACTGCTTTGTCGAAGGAAAAATCAAGCTCTTATTAATTCGCCGCAAGGCTCACCCTTATCAAAACTGTTTGGCCTTAGTTGGAGGATTTATGGACAAGGGCGAAGATGCTGCGCATGCCTGTCAGCGTGAGGTGAGAGAAGAAGTCAATCTCGATCTTCCTTTGGAAAAAATCGAGCAATTGATGACCGTATCGACTCCCGGCCGTGACCCACGGGGCTGGACAGTGACCATTGCCCACTTGGTTTATTTGCCTAGTCGTGCATTAGAACTTGTTCAAGCAGGAGACGATGCCAAGGATGTGGTTTTTGTAGATGTCGATTTTCAGATGGGTAAGTGCTTCTTAGAGGGAGTAGAGTTGGAGGAGCAAGCTTTCGCTTTTGACCATTATGCCATTATCCAAGAATCCATCAAACGAATCCAAGGCCGCCTCGACTGGAATCCGACCTTCCTTTATCTGCTGGAGGAGGAGTTCACTGTTTACGAAGGGACTGAACTGGTCAATCTTATCAACCCCGGTCGTCCAATCGTCAGCAATAACTTTCTCGTAAAATACGGAGAATATGTAGAAGAAGTTGGACTCAAACGAGTGCCTAAAAAGAAACCAAGAAAAACCTATCGATTGAAATAAAAAACGAGGTCGGGAAAAGTTCCCGATCTCTTTATTTGCCTTTATTAGTTTGATTTGCTGTTGCGACTGTTTTTATGAATGGCTATTTTTCTTAGAGTTGCTCATGATGCGAATGAATAAATCTTTGTATTTATATTTTAAATAGGTTTCGTGTAAGTACAATAAAGCTATATCTACAATCATAAAAATGGTTATTAAGTAAAATAAATCAAATGTAGTCTGAGCGTAGCGAATTGCAGATTGATAAGACCAGAAAGCTCCCAAAATCAACCAAGGAAGATACTTGTAATATTTGCTTAACATAAGCCTACACCTCCTATATTCTATTTCAATGTTATTATATTCCTTTGCACTTAAAGGTGCAAGCGATTACACAAAAATAAATTCAAATTTTTAATAGGAAAATCTCCTGCTTTTCTATTTTATTACGAATAAAAGAGTAGGAGGAGTAAATGTATCTAAAGTATTTAAGATTTTTAAAATAGTTTAGATAAATCGTTGACATATTTAAATTCTAATGTTACAATTATATTACAAAAAGATTTCTTTATATTTCTAAAATATTACAAAGGAGTAGAAAAATGAAAAAGAAAACCTATATCAAATTGATGACAGCAACTGTATTGGCTTCTACCTTGCTATTAGGAGCTTGTGGAAATAAAAAGGAAACAACTCAAGCAAGCAGTTCTGCTAAGACAAGCCAATCATCAAGCTCTAAAGCAGCTTCTGCTAGCAAAGAAAGCAAGACTCAGAAATCCTCAAGTTCAGCTTCATCTGAAAAGACCAAGGCATCTACTGATCAATCTTCAGCAACTGCAACGCCATCACAAGTGGCACCTGCACCAGAGCAAAGACAAGGTCAAGAAGTGGTTAATCAACAGGCGGCTAGTCAACAAACTCCTGCTCAGACCCCTTCAACTCAACAGGATCCTCAAGCCCAGTCTAACCAATCAAGCTATGATCCTACAACTGACCGCAAACTTCAAGACAAGCAAGCAGAGCAAAATAAACGCTACAAGGGTGTTTTAACCATGGTAGATGGTGATTTCTCAGCTGCAGCGGGCAATTGGAAGGGAGCAAATGGGGAAACTATCACAGTTTCATCAGGAGGTCAATTCACAGTAGAATCTTCTGATGGAAAGAAAGAAAACTACTCTATCAAAGGCTACTCTTATACTCTTGATGATGGCAAGTATAATGCCAAAATTGGTGGAGGAAAAGTCATCCAAATTACAACAGGAGCGGATGGTAAGGTTTCCAGTGTTGCTTTGAGTCAATAATAACTCTCAGTATTTGAATTTTTACAATCAAAGAAAATCCGTCAGCTCAATAAGAGTTGACGGATTATTTTATACTTGTACTTGGGTTAAAAATTCTTCTGTAGTAAGAATTTGAGCAAACTCATCTTGTAGAGAAAGGAGATTAATCTCATGGATAGTCTCAGGAGAGATGGCCTGACCGTTTTTGTTAGATAGGGTAAAACTGGCAGTGGCATCTGCTAGTAAAGTGACTTCAAAACCAAGATTTGCTGCCATTCGTGTCGTAGTAGATACACAATGAGGCAGGGTCAAACCAACAACGACTAAATGACAAATCTGATTTTTTCGTAAATATGTTTCAAGATTTGTTCCAATAAAGGCGCTATTAACCGTTTTGTGAAAGACAGGTTCTGCAGTAACTGGCTCAAATCCACTTTTAAACTCCTGATTTTGTTTGTTATGAAATTGCGACTGGGGATTGTCAGATATGTGTTGAACGTGTAAGACTGGAAGAGCGTGTTTACGAAAGTATGCCAGTACCCTCAGTGCTTGATGTTCAGCTTGAGGGTTGTTTCGTTCTCCCCAGATAAATCTATCAAATGCTTTTTGCATATCGATAATCAGTAGAGCAGTATGAACCATTTTATGCCTTATCCAATTGCAAGAGGGCTTCAATCTCTGCTAGGGTGCTAGCTTGTGAAATAGCTCCACGGAGTTTGGCTGCGCCAGATGTTCCACGGAGGTAGTGAGGAGCGAGGCCACGGAATTCACGAACTGCGACGTTTTCCCCTTTGAGGTTAATCAATCGTTTCAAGTGTTCGTAGGCGATTTTCATCTTGTCTTCAAAGGTCAAATCAGGGAGAATTTCTCCTGTTTCAAAGTAATGGTTGATTTGGTTGAAGAGGTAGGGATTTCCCATGGCTGCACGGCCAATCATGACTGCGTCAGCACCGACTTCTTCGATGCGTTGCTTGGCTTCTTGGACCGTACGAATGTCACCGTTGGCGATAAATGGAATCTTGGTCAGAGCTTGAGCTACGTCGTGCAGGGTCTCAAGGTCTGCGTGACCTGTATACATTTGCTCACGGGTACGGCCATGCATGGCGAGGGCAGAAACGCCTGCAGCTTCAGCAGCGAGGGCATTTTCTACTGCAAGAGACGGGTCAGCCCAGCCTGTACGCATTTTGACAGTAAGGGGGATATCAAGGACAGATTGGACCTTGTTGATGATAGAGTAAATCTTATCTGGATCCTTGAGCCACATAGCGCCAGCTTCGTTCTTCACGATTTTGTTAACTGGGCAGCCCATGTTGATATCGACGATATCGGTCTTGGTGTTTTCTTGGATGAATTCTGCTGCGCGTGCTAGGCTGTCTTCATCACTACCAAATAGTTGGATAGAGACAGGGTTTTCTCCTTCGTCGATATGAAGCATATGCAGGGTTTTTTCGTTGTTGTATTGGATTCCCTTGTCAGAGACCATTTCCATTACAACGAGTCCAGCTCCGAGCTCTTTTGCAATAGTACGAAAGGCTGAGTTTGTTACGCCAGCCATAGGCGCTAAAACGGTACGATTGGGAATCTCAACATTGCCAATCATAAAGGGTGTATTAAGATTTGTCACGAATGAGTTCCTCCAGGTCGTTTTCATCAAAGTTGTAAGTAGTTTGGCAGAATTGACAAGTGATTTCTGCCCCGTGGTCTTCCTCTTTCATTTCCTGTAAGTCTGAGCTTGGAAGGCTAGCAAGAGCGTTCATAAAGCGTTCATGGCTACAGTCACATTGGAAACGGATTTCTTCTTCAGAAAGACGCTTGTAGGCCTCGTCACCGTAGATAGCCTTGAGGAGGGCTTCGATATGGTCGTCGCTTTCCAGAAGGGTTGAGATAGCTGGCATTTCTTGGATGCGTTTTTCAAAGCGAGCAATCTCTTCTTCCTTAGCTCCTGGCAAGACTTGAACTAGGAAACCACCTGCAACCTTGACCTTGTCTTCTTCGTCTAAAAGGACATTGAGGCCGACTGCTGAAGGGGTTTGTTGGCTTTCGGTCAGGTAAAAGGCCAGGTCTTCACCGATTTCCCCAGAGATGAGGGGAGTCATAGAGTTGTAAGGATTTCCAGTACCGTAGTCTGTGATAACGAGGAATTGACCATTGCCAACAAAAGGTCCGACTAGGACTTCACCAGTTGTAGTCTTTTTGATGTCAACACCAGGATTTTGAACATAGCCTTTGACGTTACCCTTGGTATCTGCAACTGTGATAATGGCACCGAGGGAGCTAGTTCCAAGAACCTTGACGGTTAGCTTGGTATTTCCTTTTTCGTTGGCAGCGAGAATTTGGCTGGCGATAAGGGTACGACCAAGCGCTACGGTTGAACTAGCTTGGGTTTGATGTTTTTCTTGAGCAGTGCGGACGGTTTCCGTGCTGTCAAGGACAAAAGCACGAAAGGCTCCGCTTTCTGATATTGTTTTAATAATTTTATCCATAGCTACTATTTTAGCATAAAAATGTCCAAAGGGGGAGCCGTGTGTTTGTTGATTTTTAGGATAATGGACTAGGAAATCAGCATGAAAATAAAAAGAGAAACAGATTATTTCAGCATTTGAAAGATTTATGCTATGCTTGAAGGAGAAAATGAAAGGGGTAACAAATGTATTTAGGTGATTTGATGGAAAAAGCCGAATCTGGCCAATTTTTAGTCCTTTCCTTTCTATTACAAGATTCTCAGACAACAGTCAAGGAAGCCATGGAAGAAACAGGTTTTTCAAAGGCGACCTTAACCAAGTATATCTCTCTGATTAACGAAAATGCCTTGGAAAGAGGATTAGAGCTGACCATCCACTTGGAAGATGAAAATCTGCGCTTGTCGATTGGTGCAGCTACCAAGGGGAGAGAGATTCGGAGCTTGTTTCTAGACAATGCCATTAAGTACCAAATTTTGGTTTACCTTCTCTATCACCAACAGTTTCTAGCTCATCAGTTGGCTCAAGAATTGATGATTAGCGAGGCCACGCTTGGTCGCCACTTAGCTAGTCTAAATCAGATTTTGTCAGAGTTTGACTTATCCATCCAAAATGGCCGTTGGCGAGGTCCGGAGCATCAGATTCGCTATTTCTATTTCTGTCTTTTTCGCAAGTTGTGGTCGAGTCAGGAATGGGAAGGACATATGCAGAAGCCAGAGAGAAAGCAGGAGATTGCCAGCTTAGAAGAAATCTGCGGTGCTAGCTTGTCTTCGGGGCAGAAATTGGACTTGGTTCTCTGGGCTCATATCAGTCAACAACGCCTCCGTGTCAATGCCTGTCAGTTTCAAGTGATAGAAGAAAAAATGCGAGGGTATTTTGACAATATTTTCTACCTTCGTTTGCATCGAAAGGCTCCGTCCTTTTTTGCTGGGCAACACCTTCCTCTAGGAACTGAGGATGGGGAGATGATGATTTTCTTCTCTTTCCTCCTATCTCATCGCATTCTTCCTCTTCATACTATGGAGTATATCCTTGGTTTTGGAGGGCAGTTGGCAGATTTGCTGACGCAATTGATTCAAGAAATGAAGAAGGAAGAGTTACTGGGCGGTTATACAGAGGATCATGTCACCTATGAACTCAGTCAACTTTGTGCTCAAGTCTATCTCTATAAGGGCTATATTTTACAGGATCGCTACAAGTACCAGTTAGAGAATCGCCATCCTTATTTGTTGATGGAACATGATTTTAGGGGAACGGCAGAGGAGATTTTTCATGCTCTACCTGCTTTTCAGCAGGGGACGGATTTGGATAAGAAGATTCTCTGGGAATGGCTCCAGTTAATTGAATATATGGTTGAAAATGGTGGCCAACATATGCGGATTGGTCTGGATTTGACATCTGGTTTTCTTGTCTTTTCAAGGATGGCAGCCATTTTGAAACGGTATTTGGAATACAATCGTTTTATCACCATTGAAGCCTATGACCGAACTCGGCATTATGATTTGCTGGTTACCAATAACCCGATTCATAAGAAGGAACAGACCCCAGTTTATTATTTAAAAAACGACTTGGATTTGGAAGATTTGGCAGGGATTCGTCAGTTATTATTCACTTAAAAGGCTTGGTTGTTCCAGGTCTTTTTTGTGAAATTTACACAATCTCCTCACATTTTTTTAAAAATTAAAAAAAGTTGATAAACAAGAAAGCGCTTTATTTTGTATACTAGTTAGTGTAAAGAGGAGACATCCTCAAGATCATTATCAGGAGGACAGCACATGTCACAAGAAAAATACATCATGGCCATTGACCAGGGAACTACAAGCTCTCGTGCCATTATTTTCAACAAAAAAGGAGAAAAAGTTAGCTCGAGTCAAAAAGAGTTTACTCAGATTTTCCCTCAGGCAGGTTGGGTTGAGCACAATGCCAATGAAATTTGGAATTCCGTCCAGTCTGTTATTGCTGGAGCTTTCATCGAAAGTGGTGTCAAGCCAAATCAAATCGAAGCAATCGGGATTACCAACCAGCGTGAAACAACGGTTGTCTGGGATAAGAAAACAGGGCTTCCTATCTACAATGCTATCGTTTGGCAATCACGTCAAACTGCTCCTCTAGCTGAGCAACTAAAAAGCCAAGGTTATGTGGAAAAATTCCATGAAAAGACTGGTTTGATCATCGATGCTTACTTCTCTGCTACCAAGGTTCGTTGGATTTTGGACCATGTAGAAGGCGCTCAAGAGCGAGCAGAAAAAGGAGAATTGCTTTTTGGTACTATCGATACTTGGTTGGTTTGGAAATTGACTGACGGTGCGGCTCACGTGACTGACTACTCAAACGCAGCTCGTACCATGCTTTATAACATTAAAGAACTTAAATGGGATGATGAGATTTTAGAAATCCTCAAAATTCCGAAGGCTATGCTTCCAGAAGTTCGTTCTAACTCTGAAATCTACGGTAAGACAGCGCCATTCCATTTCTACGGTGGAGAAGTGCCAATCTCAGGTATGGCTGGGGACCAACAGGCAGCCCTCTTTGGACAGTTGGCCTTTGAACCAGGTATGGTCAAGAATACTTATGGAACAGGTTCTTTCATCATCATGAATACTGGTGAAGAAATGCAGTTGTCTGAAAACAACCTCTTGACAACGATTGGTTACGGTATCAATGGCAAGGTTTACTATGCCTTAGAAGGTTCTATCTTCATCGCAGGAAGTGCCATTCAATGGCTTCGTGACGGTCTTCGCATGGTTGAAAATTCACCAGAATCTGAAAAATACGCTCGTGACTCTCACAACAATGATGAAGTTTATGTCGTTCCAGCCTTTACAGGTCTAGGTGCTCCATACTGGAACCAAAACGCTCGCGGTTCTGTCTTTGGATTGACTCGTGGAACAAGTAAAGAAGACTTCATCAAGGCGACTTTGCAATCTATCGCTTATCAAGTCCGTGATATCATCGATACTATGCAAGTGGATGCTCAGACAGCTATCCAAGTCTTGAAGGTGGATGGTGGTGCAGCTATGAACAACTTCCTCATGCAGTTCCAAGCTGACATTTTGGGAATCGATATCGCACGCGCCAAAAACTTGGAAACAACAGCTCTAGGGGCAGCCTTCCTGGCAGGATTGTCAGTAGGCTACTGGAAGGACTTGGATGAGTTGAAACTCTTGAACGAGACAGGAGAACTTTTCGAACCATCGATGAACGAATCTCGTAAGGAACAACTCTATAAGGGCTGGAAGAAGGCTGTGAAAGCAACTCAAGTCTTTGCGGAAGTAGATGACTAATATTGGAAGAATAAAGTGACTCAGATAGAAAGTGTGTAAATATGGAATTTTCAAAGAAAACACGTGAATTATCAATTAAAAAAATGCAGGAACGCACCTTGGATCTCTTGATTATTGGTGGCGGGATTACAGGAGCTGGTGTAGCTTTGCAGGCAGCAGCCAGTGGTCTTGACACTGGTTTGATTGAAATGCAGGACTTCGCAGAAGGAACATCTAGCCGTTCAACAAAATTGGTCCACGGAGGTCTACGTTATCTCAAACAATTCGACGTGGAAGTGGTATCAGATACAGTTTCTGAGCGTGCGGTGGTTCAACAAGTCGCTCCACATATTCCAAAACCAGATCCAATGCTCTTGCCAGTTTACGACGAGGATGGAGCAACATTTAGCCTTTTCCGTCTCAAAGTAGCCATGGACTTGTACGACCTATTGGCAGGGGTTAACAATACGCCTGCTGCTAACAAGGTTTTGAGCAAGGAAGAAGTTTTAGAACGCCAGCCAAACTTGAAGAAAGAAGGCTTGGTAGGAGGTGGGGTTTACCTTGACTTCCGTAACAACGATGCGCGTCTCGTGATTGAAAATATCAAACGTGCCAACCAAGACGGTGCTCTCATTGCCAACCACGTTAAAGCAGAAGGCTTCCTCTTTGACGAAAGTGGCAAAATTACAGGTGTTGTAGCTCGTGATCTTTTGACAGACCAAGTCTTTGAAATCAAGGCGCGTCTGGTGATTAACACAACAGGTCCTTGGAGCGACAAGGTGCGTAATTTGTCTAATAAGGGAACACAATTCTCACAAATGCGTCCAACTAAGGGAGTTCACTTGGTAGTGGACTCAAGCAAGATCAAGGTTTCACAGCCAGTTTACTTTGACACTGGTTTGGGTGACGGTCGTATGGTCTTTGTTCTCCCACGTGAAAACAAGACTTACTTTGGTACAACCGATACAGACTACACAGGCGATTTGGAACATCCAAAAGTGACTCAGGAAGATGTAGATTATCTACTTGGCATTGTCAACAACCGCTTCCCAGAAGCAAACATTACCATTGATGATATCGAAAGTAGCTGGGCAGGTCTTCGTCCATTGATCGCAGGCAATAGCGCTTCTGACTACAATGGAGGAAATAACGGAACCATCAGCGATGAAAGCTTTAACAACTTGATTGCGACTGTTGAATCTTATCTTTCTAAAGAAAAAACGCGTGAAGATGTTGAGTCTGCTGTCAGCAAGCTTGAAAGCAGTACTTCTGAGAAACATTTGGATCCATCTGCAGTTTCTCGTGGTTCGAGCTTGGATCGTGATGACAATGGCCTGTTGACCCTTGCTGGTGGTAAAATCACAGACTACCGTAAGATGGCTGAAGGGGCTATGGAGCGCGTGGTTGACATTCTCAAAGCAGAATTTGACCGCAGCTTTAAACTCATCAACTCGAAGACTTATCCTGTTTCAGGTGGAGAATTGAACCCAGCAAATGTGGACTCAGAAATTGAAGCCTTTGCTCAACTTGGAGTGTCACGTGGCTTGGATAGCAAGGAAGCTCATTACCTAGCAAATCTCTACGGTTCAAATGCACCGAAAGTCTTTGCTCTTGCTCACAGCTTGGAACAAGCGCCCGGACTCAGCTTGGCAGATACCTTGTCCCTTCACTATGCAATGCGCAATGAGTTGGCTCTGAGCCCAGTTGACTTTCTCCTTCGCCGTACCAACCACATGCTCTTTATGCGTGATAGTTTGGATAGCATTGTGGAGCCAGTTCTGGATGAAATGGGACGATTCTATGACTGGTCTGATGAAGAAAAAGCAGCTTACCGTGCGGATGTTGAAGCAGCCCTTGCTAACAACGATCTAGCGGAATTGAAAAATTAAGAAAAACTAGAAGAGAGGGAGACAAGCCTTCCTTGCCTTCCCTCTCCTTCTTTAAAATGGAGACAACGATATGATGAAAGAATTATTTGGAGAATTTTTGGGGACTTTAATCCTGATTCTTCTAGGAAATGGTGTTGTTGCAGGTGTGGTTCTTCCTAAAACCAAGAGCAACAATGCAGGTTGGATTGTGATTACTATGGGTTGGGGAATTGCTGTAGCCGTTGCGGCTTTTGTATCTGGCACGCTCAGCCCAGCCCACCTAAATCCAGCTGTAACGTTTGCGATGGCCTTAAAAGGAACGCTCTCTTGGGCTTCCGTTTTCCCATACATCCTAGCTCAGTTCGCAGGGGCTATGCTGGGTCAGATTTTGGTTTGGTTGCAATTCAAACCGCATTATGAGGCAGAAGAAAATGCAGGCAATATCCTGGCAACCTTCAGTACTGGACCGGCCATCAAGGATACAGTTTCTAACTTAATCAGTGAAATCCTTGGCACCTTTGTTTTGGTATTGACAATCTTTGCTTTGGGGCTTTATGATTTTCAGGCAGGTATCGGCACCTTTGCAGTGGGGACTTTGATTGTCGGTATTTGTCTATCACTAGGTGGGACAACAGGTTGTGCCTTGAACCCTGCGCGTGACCTTGGACCTCGTATCATGCACAGTATCTTGCCAATTCCAAACAAAGGCGATGGAGACTGGTCTTACGCTTGGATTCCTGTTGTGGGACCTGTTATTGGTGCAGCCTTGGCTGTTCTTGTATTCTCACTTTTCTAATTTAGAAAACAATTATTTTTGATAGGGTCTGAGATGAGAATCTCAGGCTTTTTCATGTAAAAACCATCACTTTTGTTTTCTGCTATTTTATGCTAAAATATTAAAAATCAAATTTTAATTCCAAAGTTGGCAACTAAGATAGGAGAGCTATATGTCTAATTCATTTATCAAATTGTTAGTCTCTCAATTGTTTGCAAATTTAGCAGATATTTTCTTTAGAGTAACAATCATTGCTAACATATACATTATTTCAAAATCAGTAATTGCCACATCACTAGTTCCCATTTTAATAGGGATATCCTCTTTTGTTGCGAGTCTTTTAGTTCCTTTAGTTACTAAAAGGTTAGCGTTAAATAGGGTTTTATCTTTATCCCAATTTGGAAAGACTATATTATTAACGATACTGGTAGGAATGTTTACCGTAATGCAATCCGTAGCGCCTTTGGTAACCTATCTATTTGTTGTGGCAATTTCAATATTGGATGGTTTTGCAGCACCTGTTTCCTATGCTATTGTGCCGCGCTATGCGACCGATTTGGGTAAGGCTAACTCAGCCTTATCAATGACTGGTGAAGCTGTTCAATTGGTAGGGTGGGGGTTGGGTGGACTCTTGTTTGCAACAATTGGTCTGTTACCTACCACGTTTATCATTTTAATCTTGTATATCATTTCTAGCTTTCTGATGTTATTTCTTCCGAAGGCTGAAGTGGAGGTGCTAGAGTCAGAGACAAATCTTGAAATTTTGCTCAAAGGTTGGAAGTTAGTTGCTAGAGATCCTAGATTAAGACTTTTTGTATCAGCAAATTTATTTGAAATTTTCTCAAATACGATTTGGGTTTCGTCTATCATACTTGTCTTTGTAACTGAGTTATTAAATGAAACGGAAAGTTACTGGGGATATTCTAATACAGCATATTCTATCGGGATTATAATTAGTGGCTTAATTGCTTTTCGGCTATCTGAAAAGTTTCTCGCTGCTAAATGGGAAAGTATTCTTTTTTCTCTTATAGCCATGGCAATAGTGACACTGACTATTCTATTTTTTCCAAATGCACAGATGTTTTTAGTATTTTCAGCTTTAGTTGGTATGTTCTCGCAGCTAAAAGAAGTTCCTGAAAGTGTATTTCTTCAGGAAACAGTAGAGGAAAATAACTTGGTTAATGTCTATTCCGTTCTGGAAGTGATTTCGACACTAGCATTTTCAGTATTTGTTTTGCTAATGAGCTATATTACTGAGAATTTTGGTATTAGCATCAGTTTTTGGATATCAGCCATTTGTCTGATGATAGAAGCTATTTTAATTTATATCAGACGAGATTATTTTAGGTGAGAGACTAGTTAAAAAGTCTTGAAAAATTAGAAAAGCACATAGTATCGGGTGTTGAAAAAACTTGATATTGTGTGTTTTATTATAGGAAGATTTACCTCATTTTCTACTGAAATTGAATTTTTGCCCAGCTTCACTCTATTTAAAATATACATAGAAAAACCGCATAATCCTTAAAATAAGCTGAAATCTAGTGAAAATGTACGGCAAACAATTGAAAAACTAGTCTATAAAGTGGTACAATGGTAGAAAAATACTATAGTAAGAGTTCATCTTATTTAACAAAAATTACAGAAATGAATGGTTTTTCTTGATGAAACAGAGAAAAGAATTGTACCTTTTTCTTGGTCGGACAGCCTTGTATTTTCTTATCTTTCTAGGGCTGCTTTACTTCTTTAGCTATCTTGGCCAGGGTCAAGGAAGCTTTATCTATAATGAATTTTAACTTGAAGGAGAATTCCTATTGTGTCAAATAAACCAATAGTAGATATGATTGAAACCATTGAGCATTTTGCTCAGACACAGCCTAGCTATCCTGTTTACAATGTTTTGGGGAAGGAACACACTTATGGAGATTTAAAGGCTGATTCGGATAGTTTGGCTGCAGCCATTGATCAACTGGATTTGCCTGAGAAGTCTCCTGTGGTTGTTTTTGGTGGCCAAGAATATGAAATGTTGGCAACTTTTGTAGCGCTGACTAAGTCAGGTCATGCCTACATTCCAATTGATAGCCATTCGGCTTTGGAGCGAGTTTCGGCTGTTTTAGAAGTAGCGGAGCCAAGTTTGATTATTGCCATTTCAGACTTTCCATTGGAGCAGGTTTCTACACCGATGATGACTCTAGCTCAGGTTCAAGAAGCCTTTGCTCAAGGGTCTAGCTATGAGATCACGCATCCAGTCAAGGGAGATGATAACTACTACATTATCTTTACTTCTGGTACGACTGGTAAGCCAAAGGGAGTGCAGATTTCACATGATAACCTCCTCAGCTTTACCAACTGGATGATTACAGACAAGGAATTTGCGACACCGAATCGTCCGCAAATGCTGGCTCAGCCACCTTATTCTTTTGATCTGTCTGTGATGTACTGGGCTCCGACCTTGGCATTAGGTGGTACGCTCTTCGCTCTTCCTTCATCTATTACTCAGGACTTTAAGCAACTCTTTGCTACCATCTTTTCATTGCCAATCGCTATCTGGACATCAACCCCTTCTTTTGCGGATATGGCCATGTTATCAGAAGACTTTAATAGCGAGAAAATGCCAGGTATCACGCATTTTTACTTTGATGGCGAAGAATTGACGGTTAAAACGGCTCAAAAACTACGCGAACGTTTCCCAAATGCCTGTATTATCAATGCCTACGGCCCAACAGAAGCGACAGTAGCCCTGTCAGCAGTTGCTGTGACAGGCGAGATGCTAGCGACTCTCAAACGCCTACCAATCGGCTATACCAAGGCTGATTCTCCAACCTTTATCATTGACGAGGACGGCAATAAATTGCCAAATGGCGAACAGGGAGAAATCATTGTTTCTGGACCAGCTGTTTCAAAAGGTTATATGAACAATCCTGAAAAAACGGCAGAAGCCTTCTTTGAGTTTGAAGGTCTACCAGCCTACCATACAGGAGATGTGGGAACTATGACAGATGAAGGCTTACTTCTCTACGGCGGACGCATGGACTTCCAGATTAAGTTCAACGGTTACCGCATTGAGTTAGAAGATGTCTCTCAAAACCTCAATAAGTCTCGCTTTATCGAGTCTGCTGTAGCTGTGCCACGTTATAATAAAGACCACAAGGTGCAAAATCTATTGGCTTATGTCATCTTGAAAGACGGTGTTCGTGAGCAGTTTGAGCGAGATATTGATATTACCAAGGCTATCAAGGAAGATTTAACAGATATCATGATGTCCTACATGATGCCGTCTAAATTCCTTTATCGAGACAGTTTGCCACTGACTCCAAATGGAAAAATTGACATCAAAGGATTGATTAACGAGGTGAATAAGAGATGATGGAGTTCTTTCAACAGCTTCCTCATTTAGAGCCATACGGCAATCCTCAGTATTTTGTCTATGTGATTGCTGCAACCTTGCCCATCTTTATCGGCCTCTTTTTCAAGAAACGCTTTGCTTGGTACGAGGTATTGGTTAGTCTCTTCTTTATCGTCACCATGTTGGTGGGTGGGAAGACTAACCAATTGGCTGCCTTGGGTATTTATCTATGCTGGGAAATATTGCTCGTACTCTTCTACAAGCATTATCGAAAAAGTAAGGATGGCAAGTGTGTCTTCTACCTAGTTAGTTTTCTGTCCCTCCTTCCGATTATCTTTGTCAAGGTGCAGCCGGCTATCAATGGAACGCAGTCTTTGCTTGGCTTTTTGGGTATTTCTTACCTGACCTTTCGTTCGGTTGGGATTATCATCGAGCTGAGAGATGGAGTGATTAAGGATTTTACCCTCTGGGAATTCCTCCGTTTTCTTCTCTTCATGCCGACTTTTTCAAGTGGCCCAATCGATCGCTTTAAGCGATTTAATGAAAATTATCAGACCATTCCTGAGCGGGATGAGTTGATGGATATGCTGGATGAATCTGTTCGCTATATCATGTGGGGATTTTTGTATAAGTTTATCCTAGCTCATGTTTTAGGAGAAACTTTACTCCCTCCTCTGAAGAATCTAGCTCTACAGTCAGGTGGTTTCTTTAACCTCTATGCCTTGGCAGTTATGTATACCTTTGGTCTGGAACTCTTCTTTGACTTTGCAGGTTACTCTATGTTTGCCTTGGCCATTTCAAATTTGATGGGAATTCGTAGCCCTATCAACTTTAACAAGCCCTTTTTATCAAGGGATTTGAAGGAATTTTGGAATCGTTGGCACATGAGTCTCTCTTTCTGGTTCCGTGATTTTGTCTTTATGCGGATGGTGATGGTATTGACCAGAAAGAAGGTCTTTAAGAATCGCAATGTAACCTCAAGTGTGGCCTATATTGTAAATATGCTGATTATGGGATTTTGGCACGGTGTGACCTGGTACTATATCGCCTATGGACTCTTTCATGGGATTGGACTGGTTATCAATGACGCTTGGATTCGTAAGAAAAAAACGCTCAATAAGGAACGGAAAAAAGCAGGGAAAGCTGCTCTACCTGAGAATCGCTGGATTCAGTTGCTTGGCATGGTTGTCACCTTTCATGTCGTCATGCTGTCATTCTTAATCTTTTCTGGATTCTTGAATGATCTATGGTTTAAAAAATAAAAGGAAATAAAATATGGATATCAAATCAGAAGTTATCGAAATTATTGATGAGTTGTTTATGGAAGATGTTTCTGACATGATGGATGAAGATCTTTTTGATGCAGGTGTCTTGGATAGTATGGGAACGGTTGAGTTGATTGTGGAGATTGAAAACCGTTTTGACATTCGTGTCCCTGTTACAGAGTTTGGTCGCGACGACTGGAATACAGCTAATAAAATCATAGCTGGTATTGTGGAGCTACAAAATGCTTAAACGCTTATGGATGATCTTCGGACCGGTCTTGATAGCTGGTTTGTTGGTTTTTCTGCTTATCTTTTTCTATCCTGCTGAGATGCGCCATGATCTGGGAGCTGAAAAGCGTTCGGCGGTGGCTACTACTATCGATAGTTTTAAGGAGCGAAGTCAAAAGGTCAGAGCACTATCTGATCCAAATATGCGTTTTGTTCCCTTCTTTGGCTCCAGTGAATGGCTTCGTTTTGACGGTGCCCATCCTGCGGTATTGGCTGAGAAATACAACCGCTCTTATCGCCCCTATCTTTTAGGACAGAGGGGAGCTGCCTCGCTCAATCAGTATTTTGGGATGCAACAGATGTTGCCACAACTGGAGAATAAACAAGTTGTATATGTTATCTCGCCCCAGTGGTTTAGTAAAAATGGCTATGAGCCAGCAGCTTTTCAGCAGTATTTTAATGGAGACCAGTTGACCAGTTTTCTGGAACATCAATCTGGAGATCAGGCTAGTCAATATGCAGCGACTCGCTTACTACAGCAGTTCCCAAATGTAGCTATGAAGGACCTGGTTCAGAAGTTGGCAAGTAAAGAAGAATTGTCGTCTGCAGACAATGAAATGATTGAATTATTAGCTCGGTTTAATGAACGCCAAGCTTCCTTTTTTGGTCAGTTTTCAGTTAGAGGTTATGTCAATTATGATAAGCATGTAGTTAAGTATTTAAAGACCTTGCCAGACCAGTTTTCTTATCAAGCTATAGAAGATGTTGTTAAAGCAGATGCAGAAAAAAATACTTCTAATAATGATCTGGGAATGGAGAATTATTTCTATAATACGCAGATTAAGAAGGATTTGAAGAAATTAAAGGATTCTCAGAAAAGCTTTACCTATCTCAAGTCGCCAGAATATAATGACTTGCAGTTAGTGTTGACACAGTTTTCTAAATCCAAGGTAAACCCGATTTTTATCATTCCACCTGTTAATAAAAAATGGATGGACTATGCTGGTTTACGAGAAGATATGTACCAACAAACGGTGCAGAAGATTCGCTATCAGTTAGAAAGTCAAGGGTTTACCAATATAGCAGATTTTTCTAATGACGGTGGGGAAGCTTTCTTTATGAAGGATACCATTCACCTTGGTTGGTTAGGTTGGTTGGCATTTGATAAGGCCGTTGATCCTTTCCTATCCAATCCCACCCCAGCTCCGACGTACCATCTGAATGAGCGCTTTTTCAGTAAAGACTGGGCGACTTATGATGGAGATGTCAAGGCATTTCAATAGATAATAGTATGGAAGAGTTCAAGAATGAAACTGGTTTTCACGTTTTTTCTTGACTCTTTTTTTGGTTGTGATATAATTAACCAGTAAATAATTTTTCAAAGAATAGTATTTTCTCTTAAAAAAGAGAAGTCTAAAAGGAAAGGAGTCAGATATGAGACAGCTAGCGAAGGATATCGATGCCTTTTTGAATGAGGTTATCTTGAAGTCTGAAAATCAGCATGAAATTCTAATAGGTCATTGCACTAGTGAGGTGGCTCTGACCAATACTCAGGAGCATATCCTCATGCTTTTGTCGGAGGAATCTTTAACAAATTCAGAGTTGGCTCGTCGCCTCAATGTCAGTCAGGCGGCGGTTACCAAGGCCATTAAGTCTTTGGTCAAGGAAGGGATGTTGGAAACATCTAAAGATCCTAAGGATGCGCGTGTGATTTTTTATCAGTTGACTGATTTGGCTCGTCCAATCGCTGAGGAGCACCATCATCATCATGAACATACACTTTTAACCTATGAACAAGTGGCGACTCAGTTTACTCCAAATGAACAAAAAGTGATTCAGCGGTTTTTGACTGCTTTAGTAGGAGAAATCAAATAATGAGATATATTACGGTAGAGGATTTATCCTTCTATTATGATAAGGAGCCCGTTCTTGAACATATCAATTATAGTGTTGATAGTGGGGAATTTGTTACTTTGACAGGGGAAAATGGAGCGGCTAAGACAACACTGATCAAGGCCAGTCTAGGAATCCTCCAACCACGCATTGGTAAGGTGACCATTTCAAAAACAAATACGCAGGGTAAGAAATTGAGAATAGCTTACCTTCCTCAACAGATTGCCAGTTTTAATGCTGGTTTTCCAAGTACGGTTTATGAATTTGTCAAGTCAGGTCGCTATCCGCGAAAAGGTTGGTTCCGTCGTTTGAATGCTCATGATGAGGAGCATATCAAGGCTAGTCTGGACTCAGTTGGTATGTGGGAACACAGAGACAAACGCTTGGGGTCTCTATCTGGGGGACAAAAGCAGCGAGCGGTGATCGCACGTATGTTTGCTTCGGACCCAGATGTATTTATTCTAGATGAGCCGACAACGGGGATGGATGCAGGAAGTAAAAATGAATTTTATGAACTCATGCACCACAGCGCCCATCATCACGGCAAGGCTGTTTTGATGATTACTCATGACCCTGAAGAAGTGAAGGACTATGCGGACCGCAATATTCATCTAGTTCGTAACCAAGATTCGCCATGGCGTTGTTTCAACGTTCATGAGAATGATCAGGAGGTGGGCCATGCTTAGTTTGTTATCTTATGACTTTATGCAACGTGCCTTTCTGGCCGTTATTGCCATGAGTCTTTTCTCGCCGGTATTGGGGACCTTCCTTATCTTGCGCCGTCAGAGTTTGATGAGTGATACACTCAGCCACGTCTCGCTTTCAGGTGTAGCCTTTGGGTTAGTTTTGGGGATTTCTCCGACTATTTCAACTATTGCTATTGTCTTGATTGCGGGGGTCTTTTTGGAGTATCTCCGTACGGTTTACAAGAGCTTTATGGAAATCGGGACAGCTATCCTCATGTCAACAGGTCTGGCTGTTTCGCTGATTGTCATGAGTAAGGGTAAAAGCTCGAGTTCAATGAGTTTGGACCAGTATCTTTTTGGTTCAATCGTGACTATCAGCGAAGAGCAGGTTATTTTCCTCTTTGTCATTGCGGCGGTTGTTTTGATTTTGACCTTCCTCTTCCTTCGTCCGATGTACATTTTGACCTTTGATGAGGATACGGCCTTTGTGGATGGCTTGCCAGTTCGTACCATGTCCATTCTTTTTAACATGGTGACAGGGGTGGCCATTGCCCTCATGATTCCAGCAGCAGGAGCTCTTTTGGTGTCGACTATTATGGTTTTGCCGGCTAGTATTGCCCTGCGTCTGGGGAAAAACTTTAAATCGGTTATGCTGCTTGCCAGTGCTATTGGATTTTTGGGAATGGTAGCAGGACTTTACATTTCCTACTATGCAGAAACACCTGCAAGTGCAAGTATTACCATTATTTTTGTAACTGTCTTTTTACTAATCAGTTTAGTAAGACGTTTTATCAAATAGGAGACTAACGTGAAAAAAATTAGCTTATTGTTCGCCAGTCTATGTGCCTTGTTTTTAGTGGCTTGTTCCAATCAAAAGCAGGCAGATGGCAAACTCAATATCGTGACAACCTTTTACCCTGTCTATGAATTTACCAAGCAAGTCGCAGGAGATACGGCTAATGTAGAACTCCTCATCGGTGCTGGTACAGAGCCTCATGAATATGAACCGTCTGCCAAGGCAGTTGCCAAAATCCAAGACGCAGATACCTTTGTCTATGAAAATGAAAATATGGAAACTTGGGTTCCAAAATTGCTAGAATCCTTGGATAAGAAAAAAGTGAAAACCATCAAGGCGACAGGTGATATGCTCCTCTTGCCAGGTGGTGAGGAAGAAGAGGAAGGGCATGATCATGGTGGTGAGGGTCACCATCACGACTACGATCCCCACGTTTGGCTTTCACCAGCACGCGCCGTTAAACTTGTAGAGCACATCCGTGATAGCTTGTCAGCAGATTATCCTGATAAAAAAGAGACCTTTGAAAAGAATGCTGCTGCCTATATCGAAAAATTGCAAGCCTTGGATAAGGCTTATGCAGAAGGCTTGTCTCAAGCCAAACAAAAGAGCTTTGTGACTCAACACGCAGCCTTTAACTATCTTGCCTTGGACTATGGACTCAAACAAGTCGCAATCTCAGGTCTCTCTCCAGATGCAGAACCATCAGCTGCTCGTCTGGCAGAATTGACAGAGTACGTCAAGAAAAATAAAATTGCCTATATCTACTTTGAAGAAAATGCTTCACAAGCACTTGCTAACACACTTTCAAAAGAAGCAGGTGTCAAAACAGATGTCCTCAATCCTTTAGAAAGTCTGACAGAAGAGGATACCAAGGCTGGCGAAAACTACATCTCCGTTATGGAGAAAAACCTCAAGGCTCTGAAACAAACAACGGACCAAGAAGGCCCAGCAATTGAGCCTGAAAAGGCAGAGGATACCAAGACAGTTCAAAATGGTTACTTCGAGGATGCAGACGTCAAGGACCGCACCTTGAGTGACTATGTAGGTAACTGGCAATCAGTTTATCCTTTCCTTGAAGATGGTACGTTTGACCAAGTCTTTGACTACAAGTCTAAGTTGACTGGTAAGATGACTCAGGCTGAGTACAAGGCTTACTATACAAAAGGCTATCAGACAGATGTCACTAAGATCAACATTTCTGATAATACTATGGAATTTGTTCAAGGTGGACAAAGTAAGAAATTCACCTACAAGTATGTTGGTAAGAAAATCTTGACTTACAAGAAAGGCAATCGTGGCGTGCGCTTCCTCTTTGAAGCCACAGATGCAGACGCTGGACAGTTCAAGTATGTTCAGTTTAGTGACCACAATATCGCCCCAGTTAAGGCAGAACATTTCCATATCTTCTTTGGAGGCACAAGCCAAGAAGCCCTCTTTGAAGAAATGGATAACTGGCCAACCTACTACCCAGATAACCTATCTGGCCAAGAAATCGCTCAAGAAATGTTGGCGCATTGATGAGAATCAAAGGATAGCTTTGTATGAGGCTATCTTTTTAGTTACAAAATAGATGGTTAACATTTTATTTTTAAAAATCGCAGTTAAAACTGCACAGCCTTCTTTAAATGTGCTATAATACAGGAAAAATAATGATGGAGGTCACGATAATGGCAACATTTTTGATGATTTTTGTGGTGGTTTGTGTGTTTCTATTGGTGATAGTCACACTGAGTACAGTTTATGTGGTTCGTCAGCAGTCGGTGGCGATTATTGAACGCTTTGGGAAATACCAAAAGGTTGCCAATAGCGGTATTCATATTCGATTGCCTTTTGGGATTGACTCGATTGCAGCACGGATTCAGTTGCGCTTGTTGCAAAGCGATATTGTTGTTGAGACTAAGACCAAGGATAATGTGTTCGTTATGATGAATGTGGCGACTCAGTACCGTGTCAACGAGCAGAGTGTGACAGATGCCTACTATAAACTCATGCGTCCAGAATCTCAGATTAAATCTTATATCGAAGATGCTCTTCGCTCTTCTGTTCCCAAATTAACCTTGGATGAATTATTTGAGAAAAAAGATGAGATTGCCCTTGAGGTTCAACACCAAGTAGCAGAAGAAATGACTACTTACGGTTATATTATCGTGAAAACCTTGATAACCAAGGTTGAACCAGATGCAGAAGTCAAGCAATCCATGAATGAAATCAATGCGGCGCAACGCAAGCGGGTCGCAGCGCAAGAATTGGCGGAAGCTGATAAGATTAAAATCGTCACTGCAGCTGAAGCTGAAGCAGAAAAAGACCGCCTCCATGGTGTGGGGATTGCCCAACAACGTAAGGCGATTGTGGATGGCTTGGCAGAGTCTATCACTGAACTCAAGGAAGCCAATGTTGGCATGACAGAAGAGCAAATCATGTCTATCCTCTTGACCAACCAGTATTTGGATACCTTGAATACCTTTGCCTCTAAAGGAAACCAAACTATCTTTTTACCAAATACTCCAAATGGTGTAGATGATATCCGTACACAAATCTTGTCAGCTCTACGTGCTGAGAAGAAATAATAGACTAAAGAGCTTGGCAACAGGCTCTTTTTGTATTACCCTTGTAGCTTTGAGGACTAAATCCTCCTCCACAAATTATAGAATCTTTTCCGAGTATTTAGGGAGTGATGGAGGAAGTGTTGAAAGCGCTTTTGTTTTGTGATATAGTCAAATTGATAGACTTGTTTAAAGAGGAATGCTTGTATGAGAAGAGAAGAAGTTTTACGAAATCACTGGTTTTTTAGTCAAGAGGTGGGGAAAGAAGATGCCTTGGCGCCGGATTTTCAGAGGGAAAATTGGCAGGCTATTCAAGTGCCACACGACTGGAGTATTTACAATGATTTTGACCAGTATTCGCCAGCGCAAAATGAGGGTGGTCAGTTAAATGGGGGTCAGGCTTGGTACCGGACGCAGTTTTACTTGGAAGAAGATGTCAGTCTTGTATCGGTGCGTTTGTTGTTTGATGGAGTTTATATGAATGCCCAAGTCTATATCAACGGGCAAGTGCTGGGTTATTATCCCAATGGCTACACACCTTTTTCTTATGATATCACGCCTTATCTAAGAAATAATGGAACGGCCAACCAGCTTGCAGTTTTTGTAGAAAATCAGCAACCTAGCAGTCGTTGGTACTCTGGTAGCGGTATTTACCGAGAAGTAAAATTATTGATTACAGATTCGGTGCATCTGGATTTATATGGGATTAAGATAGAAAGTCCCAAGCTAAAGGAACAAAGAGATGGATGGGTGGAGACTCAGCTTACAAGTAAGGTTTCAAATGATGGACCTCAGTCCGTGTCGGTGTATTTGGAGCAGAGTATCTGGTATGATGGACAACAGCTGTCAGACTGGCAGGCGACAGACTCTCTAGTGATTGAGTCTGGGGACAAATATTCTTTCCAACAAGCCATATCAATTTTCCAACCTTTGCTTTGGGATATTGATCATCCTCACCTTTACCAATTGAAGACTCGCCTCTACAAAAATGGCATTTTGGTTGATGAAGAAGAGGAGACTTTTGGTTACCGTTATATGGATTGGCAAGCGGATAAGGGATTCTTTCTAAATGGTCGCTGGTTGAAGATTCATGGGGTTTGTTTGCACCATGACTATGGATCTCTGGGAGCTGTGGAAAACAGGTCAGCTGCAGAGAGACGCTTGCGCCAGATGAAGGAAATGGGAGTCAATGCTATCCGAATTACCCATAATCCAGCTAGTAGCATTTTGCTGGATCTGGCTGCCAAAATGGGGCTACTCATCCAAGAAGAAGCCTTTGATACCTGGTATGGAGGCAAGAAAGAATATGATTATGGTCGCTTTTTTGAGGAAGAAGCGACTCATCCAGAAGCGAAAGAAGGCGATTTCTGGTCGGATTACGATTTGCGCACCATGATTGAGCGTGGTAAGAACAATCCAGCGATTTTTATGTGGTCCTTGGGAAATGAAGTCAGCGAAGCAAATGGCGATGCTCATTCATTGAAGACTATCAAACGCTTGCTAGAAAGGGTTAAGGAGGTTGATGATAGCCGTTTTGTGACTATGGGAATGGATCAGTTCCGCTTTGGAGATGGTTCTGGAGGCCATGAAAAGATTGCTGATTTGCTGGATGTGGTGGGCTTGAATTACTCAGAAGACAATATTGATGGGATTCGCAAAAGACATCCCAAGTGGCGACTTTACGGATCTGAAACCTCATCAGCTACACGGACGCGTGACAGCTATTTTCGCCCAGATAAGGAATGGGTAGGGGATAATCGCCGCGTGCGGAATTTTGAACAGTCAGACTATGGCAATGATCGAGTTCCTTGGGGGAAGACAGCGACGGCTTCTTGGATAGCGGATAGAAATCGGCTAGACTATGCGGGTCAGTTTATCTGGACAGGGGTGGACTATATCGGTGAGCCGACTCCTTGGCACAATCAAAATGACACGCCTGTCAAGAGTTCTTATTTTGGGCTTGTGGACACGGCGGGGATTCCTAAAAATGACTATTATCTCTATCAAAGTCAATGGTTGGATGCAGATCAGCATCCCATGGTTCATATCCTACCCCACTGGAATTGGGAAATCCACAAGAGTTATCAACAAGTTGTGGATAAGTGTGGGGATATCCCTGTTCGAGTGTATTCAAATGCTGGTTCTGTAGAGCTATTTCTCAATGGAAAATCTCAAGGTAGGAAGACTTTTCAGGAGAAATGGACTTCAGATGGCAGAAAATACCAAGAGGGAGAAGGTTCTGACCAGCTCTATCTCGAATGGCGTTTGGCTTATCAACCGGGAGAATTGCATGCTGTGGCCTATGACCGTCAAGGTCAGATTGTGGCAGAAGATAGGGCGGTGACTGCAGGTAAGGCAGCCAAAATCGGGTTACATGCCGAGAAAACAAAACTGGAGCCAGATGGGCAAGATCTCCTCTATCTCTATTTTGATTTATTGGACAAGGATGGAAATTGGGTTCCGACTGCTTCCAATCAGCTTCATTTTAAAATTGAGGGCCCTGCTCGCATTGTGGGTGTGGATAATGGCAGGCAGGCCAGTCGTGAACGTTACCAAGCTCAGAAAAATGGTCGGTTTAAGCGGAAAGCCTTTCATGGCAGGGGTGTCCTTTTAGTTCAGAGCTTGGAGAAGACTGGTTATGTGAGAGTAAAAGCCAGTGCTGGAGGGCTAGAGCCAGCAAGTTTTGATTTCTTAGTGGGAGAGGCTTTGGCTATCCAACCAGTGAAAAATAAGCGCTTGTTTGAGATTCGAGTGGACAAGCAGGCAGGATTACAAGAAGGGGATTCCCCAGCTATTGGACTTTATCCACAAACTGTGGATAACCCTGTGAACAAGGTGGGGAATAGTGAAGTGATTTGGGAGACGAGTGGTAGTGCCCACGCTATTATCAAGCAGGGAGTGCTTCATTGCTTGTCTGCAGGAGACTTGGTTATCAGTGCTATTTATCAAGGGAAAACTTATCAAACTCATTTGCAGGTCGCAGAAAATACCTCACTAGGGCAGGCAGTTTTTGTACGACCGCTTCGCTTATATACAGCTAAGGGAACTTATCCACAGCTGCCATCTTCAGTTTTGGTGGACTATGAGTTCGGGGGTGCAAAACGAGTCGAGGTTATTTGGGAGGCAATATCCGAAGAAGATCTGGCAAGCTTTCATGAGTTTACGGTATCTGGTCAGCTAGAGGGTTTGGATTTAAAGGCTTCTGCTCAGGTTTGTGTCCAAGGGATTTGCGCTATTGAGCCTGAAAGGATTTGGACGCTTGTCAAGGAAGCACCACACTTACCAGACCGAGTTAAGCTAGTCTTATCAGATGGTAGACGAGATACGGCCAAGGTGACTTGGGATGAACTCGATCCTCAAGTCTATGCTCAGGTAGGAGAATGTGTTCTCACAGGACATGTAGTGGGCTGTGAGTTGCCAGCAACAGTCACCATTCATGTGACAGATGCCAGTGTAGATGGAGAAGTTATTTCCAATCAGTGGACAGGGTCCAACCTGCCTCTGGTCTTTGCTTCTCACTCAGAACCAAATCACCCAGTCTCTCACCTCAATGACAAGGTCATTATTCGGAAGAAATCGACAGCAAATACTTGGATTACCAAGTCAGAGCAAGCCAGCGTCGGTATTCTGTTTGGAGATGCAGGGATTTTAAAACCGCGATTTGTGGATAACGTGACCTTGTATTATGTTGAAAATAAAGAATATGTGGCTGTTGAGCCGACCTTTATTGATTATTACATAGGGAATGAGCCTAGCTTACCTCGGACTCCAAATCATTTGGATAAGGATTCCCTGCTCAAGCAAGAGGAGAATTGGCGCCCTGTATCAGCTATCCGAAAAGTTTCAAGCGACAAGGATGAAGAGCTTCGTTTTGAATTTGATAAGGTAGAGACTTATGCCCTTCGTCTTCGATTTGAAGGCTTGGCAAGCCCTCTAGCGTTAACAGAATTGCAAGTACATGCCAAAAAAGTGAAGAAAAATGTAGATAGGAAATAGTATGGTAAGAGAAATAAAACCGCAGGGGCCCTTGCCTAGTCAGGCCCAGCTAGCGTATTTAGAGGATGAACTAGCAGCCTTTATCCATTTTGGGCTCAATACCTTTTATGACCAGGAATGGGGGACAGGTCAGGAGGATCCTGAATGCTTTAACCCGATACAGTTAGATGCGCGTGAGTGGGTTCGCGTACTCAAGGAAACGGGCTTTAAGAAGTTGATTTTGGTGGTCAAACACCACGATGGCTTTGTCCTCTATCCGACAGCTCAGACAGATTATTCGGTCAAGGCCAGTCCTTGGAGGAATGGAGAGGGGGATTTGCTCCTTGAAGTATCACAAGCTGCCACAGAGTTTGATATGGATATGGGGGTCTACCTGTCACCGTGGGATGCCCACAGTCCTCTCTATCATGTGGACCGAGAAGCGGACTATAATGCCTATTATCTGGCTCAGCTGAAGGAGATCTTATCAAATCCTGCCTATGGAAATGGAGGGAAATTTGCTGAGGTCTGGATGGATGGTGCCAGAGGAGAGGGCGCTCAAAAGGTCAATTATGAATTTGAAAAATGGTTTGAAACTATTCGTGACCTGCAGGGCGATTGCTTGATTTTTTCAACAGAAGGCACCAGTATCCGCTGGATTGGCAATGAACGAGGGTATGCAGGTGATCCTCTATGGCAAAAGGTGAATCCTGACAAACTAGGAACAGAAGCAGAGCTGGACTATCTTCAGCATGGAGATCCCTCAGGTACGATTTTTTCAATCGGTGAGGCAGATGTCTCTATTCGGCCGGGTTGGTTTTACCATGAAGAGCAGGATCCTAAGTCTCTTGAGGAGTTGGTCGAAATCTACTTTCACTCGGTGGGCCGGGGAACTCCACTCTTGCTCAATATTCCGCTGAATCAAGATGGGCTATTTGATGCAAAGGATATTGAACGCCTTTATGAATTTGCGGCTTATCGCAATGAGCTCTATAAAGAAGATTTGGCTCTGGGAGCTACGGTATCTGGTCCTGCTCTTTCCGCAGACTTTGCCTGTCACCATCTGACAGACGGCTTTGAGACCAGCTCTTGGGCAAGCGATGCAGGCTTGCCAATCTATTTAGAACTCGACTTAGGGTCACCTAACACTTTTGATGTCATTGAGTTAAGAGAAGATTTGAAGCTAGGGCAACGAATCGCTGTTTTTCATGTGCAAGTAGAGGTGGATGGTATCTGGCAGGAATTTGGCATGGGCTTTACAGTTGGTCATAAGCGCCTCCTGCGAGGTCCGCTAGTAGAGGCACAGAAGGTGCGCGTGATGATTACCGAGGCGCAATCTAAGCCTGTATTGACCAAGATTTCACTCTATAAAACTCCGAGGTTATCACAAAAAGTAGTTGTTCAGGGACTAGCATTTGCAGAAAAAAGTCTAGCTGTAGCAAAGGGAGAGACTCTTCATTTTAAGGTTGAACGTAGCGAATGTAACACTCCTTTGGAGGCTAAGATTTCGATTCAACCGGGGACTGGTGTGCATGGTGTCGCCTATCAGGACGAGATTCAAGTCCCTACGTTTCAAGCTGGGGAAAGCAAAAAAGATTTGACTATACCGACCCTGTATTTTGCTGCTGATAAGACCTTGGATTTCTATCTGAATCTGACTGTTGATGGACAGCTGGTTGATCAACTTCAAGTACAAGTTTCATAAAATAAAAGAGCCTTTGCACGATACAAAGGTTCTTTTGTCTACTAGCTAGTGACTTGGTAACCAGCTAAGTGTAAAGGTTAGTTGTTCAGCTTTTAAGAGGTCTTGGTGTTGAATAGTTGATACGAGTGTTTTATCCAGTCGGCATTTTTTTACAAAGTTAAAATGGCTGTGGTTTTGCTCAGCATGAATATCTAGCCATTTATCTTCTTTGGCAAGATAGACTCGGAGGTGGTCAAAGAGAGGAATTCCGAGGTCATAGTTTGGTTTGCCTGGACAGGTCGGATAAAATCCGAGAGCTGACCAGATGTACCAGGCTGAGAGACTGCCATTGTCTTCATCGCCAGGATAGGCTTCCCAACTTGGGTGAAAAGCTTTCTGACGGAGCGTCTTGATGAGAAGAGCACTGTAGTCAGGGTAATCGCTGTAGCGGAAGAGATAAGGAATGTGGAAACTCGGCTGGTTAGAAATGGCGAGTTGTCCAAAAGGAGCAGTAGCCATCTCACTCATCTCATGAATCTCGTAACCATAGCCAGTCGTCTCAAAGAGGGGAGCATCCTGACAGGCTTTCAAAAGATAGTTGCTAAAGGCTTCTTTTCCACCCATAAGCTGGATCAAGCCTGGGATATCGTGGAGGACGCCTAAAGTTGCTTGGATGGCAGAGCATTCGGCATAGTCGCGTCCCCAACTATAAGGAGAGAAATCAGAACGGAAGTTGCCTTGACCATCACGCGCTCGCATGTAACCTGTCTCAGCGTCAAATAGATGGCGGTAATTTTGTGATGCGGCCTTGTAGGTTTCAGCGATTTCTATTTTCCCTTGTTTTTCGGCACAGCTGGCGATACAAAAATCACTATAGGCGTAGTCTAGGGTGTGGCTGACGCTTTCGTGGTAGTCGGTAGAGAGGTAGCCCAGTTCTTGGTATTGGTCTAGTCCGTGGCGGCCATTGATGCCTAGAAGGTCGGACTTAGTGGCTGTTTCAAGCATGGCTTGGAGGAGTTTTTCTTCCAAATCGGGAGCCATGTCCTTGCAGGCGCTGTCTGCGATAATGCCATCTAGCAGGGTACCTGGCATCATGCCACGTTCATCTGGAGCCAGCCATTTTGGAAGAAAACCAGTATCGCGGTAGTTATTGAGAAATCCTTCTAAGAAGCGGTGGTAGTGTTCCGGTATGATAAGGGCAAAGAGGGGGAAGGTGGTCCGGAAGGTATCCCAGAAACCATTGTTGCTGAAGAGAACACCGGGCTTGACAGTGCCAGTAGCCAGATCTTTGTGGATGACTTGCCCTGATTCATCAATCTCATAAAAAGTCTGTGGAAAGAGGAAGAGTCTGTAAAGGCAGTGATCAAAGAAGGTTCGGTCAGCTTCTCCTGTCTCTATAATGTCAAAACGATGGAGGAGCTTTTCCCAGTCCGCTTGTGCACTTGCTTTACAGCTATCAAAATCTTTTTGAGGTAGATTGATTAGAGCTTGAGAAGGAGAGATGAAAGAAGTCGCTAGCTGAATCTCGGTTTGACTACTTGCTAAGTCAATTAGCCAGTCTTCACCTTCTTGGCTGACAGAAAGAATATCCGTATTCATTTGCAGGGTAGTGAACAATATCAGTGGATTTTTGTTGGTTTCAGTTTTACCTTCTTGTCGCAGGGCAAGAGTTCGCTTATCTACTTGCTCTACTGTCAGTTCATCTGCTGCGTGGAGATAGAGGGAGAGGACTTTGCCTTGCTTTTGCTCCAAACGAATAGAAGCACCATAGCAAGTCGGTGTGAGCTGGGTTTCAATCTGATAGCGCAGGGAGAAAATCTTCAGATAATGAGGTTGGAAAGAGGCCTTATCCATATCATAGGAAGACTGACGATGGAAGAGGCTGTCTCCACCCAGTTGGCCTGTGACAGGTGTCAGAAGGAGCCAAGAGTAGTCGTCAATCCAAGGGCTGGGCTGGTGGGTTAATCGAATCCCCTGAAAAATAGGCAGATGCGGATCGAAAAACCAAGAGCCCTCCTGGTCACTGGTCTGGGGTACAAAGTAATTCATCCCAAAAGGAAGGCCTGTATATGGCAGGGTATTTCCCCGAGAAAAGGCATGCTTGCTGGCAGTTCCAAATCGGGTATCGATGGTTTCAAGTAGTGGTTTCATAGTCTTTCCTTTAGCTGTTTTTCTACATTATATCAGAAAAAGATAACCTTTAGAAAAGGAGTTTCAAAGATAACTATTTTGTAGAAAAATGACTATCATTTGTGTATGTATTTTCTGTCTCAAAAGCTATATACTGAAAGTGAAACTTGTTTGAAAGAGGATATTGCACGATGATTTATTCAAAAGAAATTGTTAGAGAATGGCTAGATGAAGTGGCAGAGCGGGCTAAGGACCATCCAGAGTGGGTGGATGTTTTCGAGCGTTGCTACACAGACACCTTGGACAATACGGTTGAAATCCTAGAAGATGGTTCAACCTTTGTACTCACAGGAGATATTCCTGCTATGTGGCTTCGAGATTCGACAGCCCAACTCAGACCCTACCTGCATGTGGCTAAAAGAGATGCCCTCCTACGTCAGACCATTGCAGGTTTGGTCAAGCGTCAGATGATCTTGGTAATCAAGGATCCTTATGCCAATTCCTTTAATATTGAGGAAAACTGGAAGGGGCACCACGAGACCGACCATACAGACCTTAATGGCTGGATTTGGGAACGCAAGTACGAGGTGGACTCGCTTTGCTATCCTTTGCAGTTGGCTTATCTCCTCTGGAAAGAGACTGGCGAGACTAGTCAGTTTGATGAGACTTTTGTCGCAGCGACTAAGGAAATTCTCCATCTTTGGACGGTGGAACAAGACCACAAGAACTCTCCTTATCGTTTTGTCCGAGATACGGACCGTAAGGAAGACACCTTGGTAAATGGTGGCTTTGGCCCTGATTTTGCAGTGACAGGCATGACCTGGTCAGCTTTTCGTCCGAGTGATGACTGCTGTCAGTATAGTTACTTGATTCCGTCAAATATGTTTGCTGTAGTAGTCTTGGGTTATGTGCAAGAGATCTTCGCAGCATTAAACCTAGCTGATAGCGAGAGTGTTATCACAGACGCCAAGCGCCTCCAGTCTGAAATCCAAGAAGGAATCGAAAACTATGCTTATACCACCAACAGCAAGGGCGAAAAGATTTATGCCTTTGAAGTGGATGGTCTAGGAAATGCCAGCATCATGGATGATCCAAACGTACCAAGTTTGTTGGCTGCACCTTATCTGGGCTACTGTTCGGTCGATGATGAAGTTTATCAAGCAACTCGTCGTACCATTCTGAGCCCTGAAAATCCCTACTTCTACCAAGGAGAATACGCTAGCGGTCTCGGAAGTTCTCATACCTTCTATCGCTATATCTGGCCAATCGCTCTGTCTATCCAAGGCTTGACAACAAGAGATAAGGCAGAGAAGAAATTCTTGCTGGATCAGCTGGTTGCTTGCGATGGTGGTACAGGTGTTATGCATGAAAGCTTTCACGTAGATGACCCAACTCTCTACTCTCGTGAATGGTTCTCTTGGGCTAACATGATGTTCTGTGAGTTGGTCTTGGATTACTTGGATATCCGCTAAGGAACACGCTTTAGCGCAACTGATTCTTGGAAAGAATCACAAATTTACATTTAAAACGTTAACAATAAAAATTTAAATTTAGAATGAGGTTTTACTTCATGGAAAATGTTGTCGTACATATTATCTCACATAGTCACTGGGACCGTGAGTGGTACTTGCCTTTTGAAAGCCACCGTATGCAGTTGGTGGAATTATTTGACAATCTCTTTGATCTCTTTGAAAATGACCCTGAGTTCAAGAGCTTTCACTTGGATGGTCAAACCATTGTCCTTGATGACTACTTGGAGATTCGCCCTGAAAATCGCGACAAAGTCCAACGATACATCGACGAAGGCAAACTCAAAATTGGTCCCTTTTACATCTTGCAGGATGACTACTTGATTTCAAGTGAAGCCAATGTCCGCAATACTCTTATTGGTCAGCAAGAAGCTGCCAAATGGGGCAAATCTACTCAAATTGGTTACTTCCCAGATACCTTTGGAAATATGGGACAAGCGCCTCAAATCCTTCAAAAATCAGGGATTCACGTAGCAGCCTTTGGTCGTGGTGTGAAACCGATTGGATTTGACAACCAAGTTCTCGAAGATGAGCAGTTTACTTCCCAGTTTTCAGAAATGTACTGGCAGGGTGCGGATGGTAGTCGTGTCCTCGGTATCCTCTTTGCCAACTGGTATAGTAATGGGAATGAAATTCCAGTTGATAAAGACGAGGCCTTGACCTTCTGGAAACAAAAACTGGCAGATGTGCGTGACTATGCTTCGACCAACCAATGGTTGATGATGAACGGATGTGATCACCAGCCTGTACAGAAAAATCTGAGCGAAGCCATTCGTGTGGCAAATGAACTCTTCCCAGATGTAACCTTTGTTCATAGTGCTTTTGATGAATATGTCCAAGCCGTGGAAAGTGCCCTACCAGAGCAATTATCAACGGTTACAGGTGAGTTGACCAGTCAGGAAACAGACGGCTGGTACACACTTGCCAACACTTCTTCATCTCGTATTTATCTCAAACAAGCCTTCCAAGAAAATAGCAACCTCCTAGAGCAAGTTGTAGAACCCTTGACGATTATCACTGGGGGTCATAACCACAAGGACCAGTTAACCTATGCTTGGAAAACTCTTTTGCAAAATGCGCCGCATGATAGTATCTGTGGCTGTAGCGTGGACGAAGTTCACCGTGAGATGGAGACACGTTTTGCCAAGGTCAATCAAGTCGGAAACTTTGTTAAGAGCAATCTTCTTAACGAATGGAAGGGTAAAATCGCTACAGCTAAAGCTCAAAGTGATTATCTCTTTACTGTCATTAACACAAGCTTGCATGATAAGGTTGATACTGTCAGCACAGTGATTGATGTGGCGACTTGTGATTTCAAGGAATTGCACCCAACAGAAGGATACAAGAAGATGGCTGCTCTTATCTTGCCAAGCTACCGTGTGGCGGACTTGGATGGGCGTCCTGTAGAGGCTAAAATCGAAGACCTCGGAGCTAATTTTGAGTACGATTTACCAAAAGATAAGTTCCGCCAAGCTCGTATTGCCCGTCAAGTGCGCGTGACCATTCCAGTTCACCTAGCACCACTTTCTTGGACAACCTTTCAATTGCTGGAAGGAGAGCAAGAACACCGTGAAGGTATTTACCAAAACGGGGTGATTGATACACCATTTGTAACGGTGAGTGTGGATGACAATATCACAGTTTATGACAAGACAACTCACGAAGCCTATGAAGATTTTATCCGCTTCGAAGACCGTGGTGACATCGGAAACGAGTATATCTATTTCCAACCAAAAGGAACAGAGCCAATCTATGCAGAGCTTAAGAGCTACGAGGTCTTGGAAAACACAGCTCGCTACGCTAAGATTTTGCTCAAACATGAATTGACCGTGCCTGTCAGTGCAGATGAAAAGCTAGAAGAAGAGCAAAAAGGTATCATCGAGTTTATGAAGCGTGAAGCTGGACGTTCAGAAGAATTGACAAGCATTCCTCTTGAAACTGAGATGACTATCTTCGTTGATAATCCACAAATCCGTTGCAAGACTCGCTTTACTAACACTGCCAAAGACCACCGTATCCGTCTCTTGGTCAAGACTCATAACACGCGTCCAAGCAATGATTCTGAAAGTATCTATGAGGTGGTGACACGACCAAACAAACCAGCTGCTTCATGGGAAAATCCTGAAAATCCTCAACACCAACAAGCCTTTGTCAGTCTGTATGACGATGAAAAAGGTGTAACTGTATCCAACAAGGGATTGAATGAATACGAAATCCTTGGAGACGACACCATTGCAGTGACTATTTTGCGTGCATCAGGTGAGTTAGGTGACTGGGGTTATTTCCCAACACCAGAAGCTCAGTGCTTGCGTGAGTTTGAAGTCGAGTTTGCGCTTGAGTGCCACCAAGCCCAAGAACGCTTCTCAGCCTATCGTCGAGCTAAAGCCTTGCAGACACCGTTTACCAGCCTTCAGCTTGCTAAACAAGAAGGAAGCGTGGCAGCGACTGGTAGCCTCTTGAGCCATTCTGTTCTCAGCATACCACAAATCTGTCCAACAGCCTTTAAGGTAGCTGAAAATGAAGAAGGCCATGTCCTTCGCTACTACAATATGTGTAGTGAAAATGTGCGTGTACCGGAAAGTCAACATCTCTTCCTTGACCTACTTGAACGACCATACCCAGTTCATAGAGGCCTCATTTCACCACAAGAGATTCGTACAGAATTCATCAAAAAAGAAGAAATTTAATTTCAAAAAGTAAACATAAAGAGAAAGGAGGGGCGAAAAGGTAAGAATTAATTGCTGATTCGCCCCTTTTTATGGTAAAAACAATGACCATTGCAACGATTGATATCGGAGGGACTGGGATTAAGTTTGCCAGTCTGACTCCTGATGGGAAAATACTGAATAAGACAAGCATTCCAACGCCTGAAAACTTGGAGGACTTACTAGCTTGGCTAGATCAACGTTTGTCAGAGCAGGATTACAGTGGGATTGCTATGAGCGTTCCAGGAGCGGTCAATCAAGAGACAGGTGTGATTGATGGCTTCAGTGCGGTGCCCTATATTCACGGATTTTCTTGGTATGAGGCGCTTAGCTCTTATCAGATTCCTGTCCATCTGGAAAATGATGCCAACTGCGTTGGGCTCAGTGAATTACTGGCTCATCCAGAACTTGAAAATGCAGCCTGTGTCGTGATTGGGACAGGGATTGGCGGAGCCATGATTATCAATGGTAGACTTCATCGAGGTCGTCACGGCTTGGGTGGAGAATTTGGCTATATGACCACCCTTGCCCCTGCTGAAAAGCTCAACAACTGGTCGCAACTAGCATCAACTGGGAATATGGTACGCTACGTGATTGAAAAATCTGGTCAGACTGACTGGGACGGTCGCAAGATTTACCAAGAGGCCGAAGCAGGAAATGCCTTTTGTCAAGAAGCCATTGATCGCATGAACCGTAATCTGGCGCAAGGCTTGCTCAATATTCAGTATCTGATTGATCCAGATGTCATTAGCCTGGGAGGCTCTATCAGTCAAAATCCAGATTTTATTCAAGGTGTCAAGAAGGCTGTTGATAACTTTGTCGATACCTACGAAGAATACACGGTCGCACCTGTCATCCAAGCCTGTACCTATCATGCAGATGCTAATCTCTACGGTGCCCTTGTCAACTGGCTACAGGAGGAAAACCAATGGTAAGATTTACAGGAATTAATTCCAAACAAACTCAGGCAATCGACTTGCTGACAAAGCAAATTTCTTTACCAGATATTGAAGTGGCTGTTACTCAGTCTGACCAAGCCTCTATCTCTATCAAGGGTGAGGGTGGACACTATCAACTAACCTATCGCAAACCTCACCAACTCTATCGTGCCTTGTCCTTGTTGGTAACAGCTCTAGCAGAAGGTGATAAAGTAGGGATTGAGGAGCAGGCAGCTTATGAAGATTTGGCTTATATGGCAGACTGTTCGAGAAATGCGGTGCTGAATGTGGCTTCTGCCAAGCAGATGATTGAGGTCTTGGCTCTCATGGGCTACTCAAGCTTTGAACTCTACATGGAAGATACCTACCAGATTGAAGGGCAGCCTTATTTTGGCTATTTCCGTGGAGCCTACTCGGCTGAGGAGCTGCAGGAGATCGAAGCCTATGCCCAGCAGTTTGACATGACCTTTGTGCCATGTATCCAGACCTTGGCTCACTTGTCAGCCTTCGTCAAATGGGGTGTCAAGGAAGTTCAGGAACTCCGTGATGTAGAGGACATTCTTCTCATAGGCGAAGAAAAGGTTTATGACCTGATTGATGGCATGTTTGCTACCCTATCTAAACTGAAGACTCGCAAGGTCAATATTGGGATGGACGAAGCCCACTTGGTTGGTTTGGGACGCTACTTGATTCTGAACGGTGTTGTGGATCGTAGTCTCCTCATGTGCCAACACTTGGAGCGCGTGCTAGATATTGCTGACAAATATGGTTTCCACTGCCAGATGTGGAGCGATATGTTCTTTAAACTTATGTCAGCAGATGGTCAGTACGACCGTGATGTGGAAATTCCAGAGGAAACGCGTGTCTACCTAGACCGTCTCAAAGATCGTGTGACCTTGGTTTACTGGGACTATTATCAGGATAGCGAGGAAAAATACAACCGCAATTTCCACAATCATCATAAGATTAGCCATGATCTTGCCTTTGCAGGTGGTGCTTGGAAGTGGATTGGTTTCACACCCAATAACCATTTCAGCCGTCTCATTGCTCTTGAAGCCAATAAAGCCTGTCGTGCCAATGAGATCAAAGAAGTCATTGTGACGGGTTGGGGGGACAATGGTGGTGAGACCGCTCAGTTTTCTATCCTACCAAGCTTGCAAATCTGGGCAGAACTCTGCTACCGCAATGACCTAGACCGACTGTCTGTTCATTTCCAGACCAATACAGGTCTATCGGTTGAAGATTTTATGCAGATTGACCTTGCCAACCTTTTACCAGACCTACCAGGCAATCTCAGTGGCATCAATCCTAACCGCTATGTCTTTTATCAGGATATTCTCTGTCCGATTCTTGACCGACACATGACACCTGAACAGGACAAACCGCACTTCGCTCAGGCTGCTGAGACGCTTGCTGATATTAAAGAAAAAGCTGGCAACTATGCCTACCTCTTTGAAACTCAGGCCCAGTTGAACCAGATTTTAAGTAGCAAAGTGGATGTGGGGCGACGCATTCGTCAGGCCTATCAAGTAAACGATAAGGAAAGTCTGCAAGAAATCGCAAGACAAGAATTACCGGAACTTAGAAGCCAAATCGAACACTTCCATGCCCTCTTTAGCCACCAATGGCTGAAAGAAAACAAGGTCTTTGGCTTGGATACGGTCGATATCCGCATGGGTGGACTCTTGCAACGCATCAAACGAGCAGAAAGTCGTATCGAGGCTTATCTGGCTGGTCAGATTGACCGCATCGACGAGCTAGAAGTGGAAATCTTACCATTTACAGACTTCTACGCAGATAAGGATTTCGCAGCCACAACAGCCAACCAATGGCATACTATTGCGACAGCTTCAACGATTTACACGACCTAAAACAAGAACATTGTGTCTTATACAGAGTGTTTCGCGTGAAACATCCCTTTCTTCAAAAGTACTCCACATAAAATAATTTGTGGAGTTTTTTCTATAATTAGTAGTTTAACCTAACCTTCAAATAGGAGTATACTAATAATGTAATCGTTATCAAAAGTCTAAAAAGGAATTTTTAGATGGATATCAAAATAAAAAAGGGAGGAAATTATGAATAAGTTTTCAAAAACCTTGAGAGACAATTGGATTTTTCTCTTGATGGTTTTACCAGGGGCACTCTGGTTGATTCTATTCTTTTACATTCCAGTATTTGGGAATGTGGTTGCTTTTAAAGACTACCATATGACCAGTAATGGTTTCATAGATAGTATTGTGAATAGTAAATGGGTCGGGTTAGATAATTTCAGATTCTTGTTTAGTTCAAAAGATGCCTTTATCATCACTCGAAATACCGTTCTTTACAATCTCGGCTTTATCTTTATCGGTTTGATTGTATCAGTAGGGATTGCCATCATCCTCAGCGAGCTTCGCTCTAAGAGAATGGTTAAGATTTTCCAAACGTCTATGTTGTTCCCTTATTTCCTGTCATGGGTTATCATCAGTTTCTTTACAGATGCCTTCCTAAACATTGACAAAGGGGTCTTCAACCATTTCCTAACCTCCATTGGCATGAAGGAAGTCAACTTCTATGCTGACTTAGGCATTTGGCCTTACCTTCTCCTTTTCCTAGGTATTTGGAAAGGCTTTGGATATAGTAGTGTCATGTACTATGCGACGATCATGGGGATTGACCCAACTTACTACGAAGCAGCAACAGTGGACGGGGCTAGCAAGTGGCAACGTATTCGCAACGTAACCATTCCTCAGTTGACTCCACTTGTAACAGTTTTGACCATCCTTGCAGTCGGAAACATCTTCCGTGCAGACTTCGGTCTCTTCTACCAAATCCCCCACAATGCTGGTCAGCTTTATAATGTAACCAATGTCTTGGACGTATATGTTTATAACGGTTTGACTCAGACAGCGGATATCGGGATGGCTTCAGCAGCAGGTCTCTACCAATCAGTTGTCGGCTTGATTCTGGTTATCCTATCAAACTTACTGGCAAGACGAGTTGATCCAAACTCAGCCTTGTTCTAGAAAGGAGGAGAATATGGCAGAAAAGAAAATTAAAAAAGAAAAAATTGATAATGTCGGCATTCACTCCTTCAGTAAGAAAGCAGATATCTTCTTTAGTACCATTTCTGGTTTGGTTGCCCTTTCTTGTATCCTACCCTTTGTATTCGTTATCGTTATTTCGGTGACAGATGAAAAGAGTATCCTCCAAAATGGATATAGCTTCTTCCCATCTCAATTTGGATTAGACGGTTTTGAGTTTTTGGCACAGTTTAAGGATAAAATCCTCCAAGCCCTCTTCATCTCAGTCTTTGTAACAGTGGTGGGGACTATCACAAACGTTTTTATCACAACAACCTATGCTTACGCTATCTCACGGACAACCTTTAAGTATCGCAGATTCTTTACGATTTTTGCCCTTCTTAGTATGTTGTTTAACGCGGGTTTGGTACCGGGCTATATCGTGGTAACTCGTTTACTTCAACTTGGTGATACAGTTTGGGCCTTGATTGTTCCAATGCTTCTCTCACCATTTAACATTATCTTGATGCGTTCCTTCTTCAAGAAGACCATTCCAGAAGCTATTCTAGAATCCGCTCGTATCGATGGTGCTAGTGAGGCCCGGATCTTCTTCCAAATCTGTTTGCCATTGTCACTACCAGGTATCGCAACCATCACGCTCTTAACAGCTCTTGGTTTCTGGAATGACTGGTTCAACGCCCTTCTTTATATCAAGAGTGACAACTTGTATCCATTACAATATTTGCTCATGCAAATCCAGCAAAATATGGATTACATCGCCAAAGCAGTCGGCCTATCTGGTCAACTGGGAGTTGCTCTTCCAAAAGAAACAGGACGTATGGCCATGGTTGTGGTTGCAACACTTCCAATCGCGATTTTGTATCCATTCTTCCAACGCTACTTTGTAAAAGGTTTGACTATCGGTGGTGTGAAAGAATAGTGCTTGTTGAGAAAAATCATTTCTCATTTCCAAACTTCCCTTGCGTGAAGTTAAGATCATTACATTGTTTATAAGTTTAAAAATAAAAAAAGGAGTTTTTGTCATGAAAAACTGGAAAAAATATGCTTTTGCATCTGCTAGCGTAGTCGCTTTGGCTGCTGGTCTCGCTGCTTGTGGAAACCTTTCAGGTAACAGTAAAAAAGCTGCTGACTCAGCTTCAGGTGAAAAAACTGTTATCAAAATGTACCAAATCGGTGACAAACCAGATAACTTAGATGAATTGCTAGAAAATGCTAACAAAATCATCGGTGAAAAAGTTGGTGCTAAATTGGATATCCAATATCTTGGATGGGGTGACTATGATAAGAAAATGTCAGTTATCACATCATCTGGTGAAAACTACGATATCGCCTTTGCATCTAACTATGTTGTAAATGCTCAAAAAGGTGCCTATGCTGACTTGACTGACTTGTATAAGAAAGAAGGGGCAGAGCTTTATAAAGCACTTGACCCAGCTTATATCAAAGGTAACAGCATTAACGGTAAAATTTACGCAGTTCCAGTTGCAGCCAACGTTGCATCATCTCAAAACTTCGCCTTCAACGGAACTCTTCTTGCTAAATACGGTATCGATATTTCAGGTGTCACTTCATATGAAACACTTGAACCAGTCTTGAAACAAATCAAAGAAAAAGCTCCAGATGTAGTGCCATTTGCGGTTACTAAGAACTTCATCCCATCTGATAACTTTGACTACCCAGTTCCAAATGGACTTCCATTCGTTATCGACCTTGAAGGGGACACTACTAAGATCGTAAACCGTTACGAAGTGCCTCGCTTTAAAGAACACTTGAAGACTCTTCACAAATTCTATGAAGCTGGATACATTCCAAAAGACGTAGCAACAAGCGACACTTCATTTGACCTTCAACAAGATACTTGGTTCGTTCGTGAAGAAACAGTAGGACCAGCTGACTATGGTAACAGCTTGCTTTCACGCGTTGCGAACAAAGACATCCAAATCAAACCAATCACTAACTTCATCAAGAAAAACCAAACAACACAAGTTGCTAACTTTGTAATCTCAAACAACTCTAAGAACAAAGAAAAATCAATGGAAGTGTTGAACCTCTTGAACACTAACCCAGAACTCTTGAATGGTCTTGTTTATGGTCCAGAAGGCAAGAACTGGGAAAAAATTCCAGGTAAAGAAAACCGTGTTAAAGTCCTTGATGGCTACAAAGGAAACACTCACATGGGTGGATGGAACACTGGTAACAACTGGATCCTTTACATCAACGAAAACGTTACAGACCAACAAATCGAAGATTCTAAGAAACAATTGGCTGAAGCTAAAGAATCTCCAGCACTTGGATTCATCTTTAACACTGACAATGTGAAATCTGAAATCTCAGCTATCTCTAACACAATGCAACAATTCGATACAGCTATCAACACTGGTACTGTAGACCCAGACAAAGCTATTCCAGAATTGATGGAAAAATTGAAATCTGAAGGTGCCTACGATAAAGTATTGAACGAAATGCAAAAACAATACGATGAATTCTTGAAAAACAAAAAATCATAAGATCGATTGATTTCGTGTATTCATTCCTAATTCCTAAAAACTGAATCACTGTTTTCCTCAGGTTTGTCTGGGGAAGGCAGTGATTTTTTGGAATGAGAGCATGGATATATATGTTTTTCTTATCACTATTTAACCATTCAGGAAATCTCAAGTACTATTTAGGATTTGGAGTAAGGATTTAGGAAAATATAGCTTATATTAGAGATGTCTCGAGTTTACAAAGGAGAGTTCATATGAAGAAGTATCAACTTTTATTCAAAATAAGTGCAGTTTTCTCTTACCTATTTTTCGTATTTGGTCTTTCTCAGCTGACGCTTATTGTCCAAAATTATTGGCAATTTTCTTCCCAGATTGGCAATTTCGTCTGGATTCAAAATCTCTTGAGTTTGCTATTTAGTGGAGTTATGATTTGGATTCTGGTTAAGACAGGGCACGGCTATCTTTTTCGCATTCCGAGAAAAAAATGGCTTTGGTATTCGATTTTGACAGTACTAGTTGTAGTGCTCCAGATCTCTTTTAACGTTCAGACAGCTAAACATGTTCAGTCAACTGCTGAAGGTTGGGCTGTATTGATCGGTTATAGTGGGACCAACTTTGCTGAGCTAGGTATCTATATAACTTTGTTCTTTCTGACTCCACTTATGGAAGAGCTAATCTATAGAGGATTACTTCAACACGCCTTTTTTAAGCATTCGAGATTTGGCCTTGATTTGCTTCTTCCGTCAATTTTATTTGCTCTTCCTCATTTTTCAAGCCTGCCTAGTTTGTTAGATATCTTCGTCTTTGCAACATCTGGCATCATCTTTGCTAGTTTGACCCGCTATACCAAGAGCATTTATCCTTCCTATGCGGTGCATGTGATCAATAATATTTTCGCAACATTACCATTTTTGCTGACTTTTTTACACAGGGTGTTTGGGTAAAATACTGGCAGGAGAGTTAGGAATTATAGTTTTTCAAATATTTCAGGAGGAAAATGAGTATGACACCATTAAAATGGTTTGCTGGAGGAAGCGAAAGACGTTGTGAAGCCATGACTATCATAGATCACCTACTGGAAGGTATAAAGGATACGCCTCAACTTGCTCCTTTGAAAAATCTGTTAGTGAGTTATAAAAGACGATTAGAGGACGATGGGACCTCTACTCCATTTATTTTGAGTCAAATGAATGTTGACATCTCACGTATGTTAATTGACAATAAGCTGATTTTGTCAGAAAGTCAAGCTAGGCAGATCAAAAAATTGAGAGAATTATCTGCTATTCGCTATGGTTACTGATGAAGTGCAGGGATAAGCACCTTTCTACAATTTCCGGTCAAATAAATTGCATTCGTTTTCTCAAGCAGGTATACTAGTATAGTTAGATGAAAAATTCTGAAAATTTAAGAATAGAAAAGAGAACAAATCTTATGGCAAAAGATATTCGTGTCTTACTTTACTACCTTTACACTCCAATTGAAAATGCAGATCAATTTGCTGCAGACCACTTGGTTTTCTGTAAATCAATCGGACTTAAAGGTCGTATCCTAGTCGCTGACGAGGGCATTAACGGAACAGTTTCAGGTGATTACGAAACAACTCAAAAATACATGGACTACGTTCACAGCCTCCCAGGCATGGAAGACCTCTGGTTCAAGATTGACGAAGAAAGTGAACAAGCCTTCAAGAAGATGTTTGTTCGCTACAAGAAAGAAATTGTCCACCTTGGTTTGGAAGACAACGACTTTGACAATGACATCAACCCACTTGAAACAACAGGTGCTTACCTGTCTCCAAAAGAGTTCAAAGAAGCTCTTCTTGACGAAGATACAGTTGTCCTTGACACTCGTAACGATTACGAGTACGATCTAGGACATTTCCGTGGGGCTATCCGTCCAGATATCCGCAACTTCCGTGAGTTGCCACAATGGGTCCGTGACAACAAGGAAAAATTCATGGACAAGCGTGTCGTGGTTTACTGTACAGGTGGCGTTCGCTGTGAGAAATTCTCAGGCTGGATGGTCCGTGAAGGCTACAAAGATGTCGGCCAATTGCACGGAGGAATTGCAACTTACGGTAAAGACCCAGAAGTTCAAGGCGAGCTTTGGGATGGAAAAATGTACGTCTTTGACGAGCGTATTGCCGTAGATGTTAACCATGTCAACCCAACTATCGTAGGGAAAGACTGGTTTGATGGAACACCATGTGAACGTTATGTCAACTGTGGAAATCCATTCTGTAACCGTCGTATCTTGACATCAGAAGAAAATGAAGACAAGTACCTTCGTGGCTGCTCACACGAGTGCCGTGTTCACCCACGTAACCGCTATGTTTCAGAAAATGAATTGACACAAGCTGAAGTTGTCGAGCGCCTAGCCGCTATCGGTGAAAGCTTGGATCAAGCAGCTACTGTATAAGATTAAACAGTCCTTAGGGGCTGTTTTTCTATGCTTTTTACTCAAAAATCTAAAGTTTGTTTCTGTATCTTTCAGGGAAATAGGGTATACTATATGTAAACGATTTCAAAGGAGTCCAGTTATGACGAAAACATTTTTTATTCCAAATAAACAGAGCATTTTAGGAGCACAGGAAATTTTGACTGCCAAGTCGATCTTGGCCTTGGTGGAGGGCTTGGAGTCGCATAGTTATGATGAGGTTTATCTCCGTCAGCCTCTTAGCCGTCTTGAGTATATTGAGTGTGCGATAGTGGGGCAATCACAATTTCTTTTTAAGGTCAGTTATGTTGACGATCAAAAGGCATATCGTGTCGATCTTCCTGACCTACTAACGAAGACAGACTGGCGGATTATCAAGTCATTTTTAGATGCTCTGATTGCTTATACAGGAACTGAGATTGAAGGACTAGATGGTTTTGATTTTGAAGCTTATTTCCAAGCAAGTATTCAAGCCCATCTGGCAGATAATGCAGCCCGTTTTACGATTTGCCAAGGAATTTTCAATCCTGTTTTCTTTAGTCATGAGGACTTGAAAAGCTTTTTAGAGGCAGATGGTTTGGCGCAGTTTGAAGCACGTGTACGTGCGGTTCAAGAGACCGATGCTTACTTTGCAAGAGTTTCCTTCTATCAAGATGGAGAAGGCCAAGTGCACGGTGTTTACCATCTGGCTCAAGGAGTCAAGACTGTTTTACCGAGAGAACCATTTGTTCCTGCAGCCTATATGGAGCAATTGGTGGATAAGGAAGTCAAGTGGGAGATTGACTTGGTTCAAATCACAGGAGACGGCTCTAAACCAGAAGACTATGAAGCCATTGCCCGCTTGGACTATGCAAAATTCCTAGAGTCACTACCATCAGCATCTTACCACCAACTAGATGCTAATCAATTAGAAGTACAACCCATCTTAGACAAAGATTTTAAAGCATTAGCACAAGAAGAATAAATCAGAAGCAGGTCAATCGACTTGCTTTTTTGACATAGAAAAATCCTGCCATGGAAGACAGGATTGAATCTTAAAGAAAGGCCAAGATACGAAGATAATCCCCAATCAGTGCGACTTCGGCTACAAAGAAGAGGAGGATAATGACTCCGTTCACAAGGACAGACAAGAATAACTGATAGAAGGAGTCGGTTTCACTTGATTGACTATGTCTCGTAATGATATGGAGGCTAGCAAGCAGAATGATTCCAATGCTAATCACACACAAGAGGGCTGTAAATCGTAGGCTGTCAAAGAAGGCAAAGAAACTAGCAATGGCAGTGAGGAAGATTGGAATTGCCAAGAGTTGACTATATTGTTGGAGAACCTTTTCTAGCGTCCAGTCTTTTTCCTGGTGGATAAATCGTCTCACGACGAAACTACCCAAGAGGAATGAAAAGAAGAAGAGCGTTGTCGCTACTAGGATAGAGATAATCGAAAAGAGATTTAATGAAGCAAATTGTTCAGGGAAGTGATTATGCATAGTTGCTATATGTCCATAGTAAGCATGTTTGATATGGTAGATACTAAAGAAAAAGGAAGATGCAGAAAACAGAATGAGCAAGAGAAAGGCTGTGTAACTGTGTGTGCTACTTGTTTCAAGATTGCTCGTAGGAGATTTGATTGCTTCCACTAGCCAAGACCAAAAATCAAGCGCTTGCTCTTTCCATCTATCCGTAGATTTTGGAGCTTGGTCGGGGATATAGGGACTTTCTAAGGATTGACTGATAAGAAGGGGCTCTTTCGTGGTTGGTTTTTGCTGAGGAAGTGCTTCTTGACTCTCTTCAGCTATAGTGACTTTTTCTGTTTCTTTAGAAAGGTCTTGCTCTTCTTCAGTAGAATCTAATGCTTTCTTTTCTTCTATTTCTGTTCTCGTTTCACCGTCTTCAGGCGTTTCAATTTTCTCTTCTTGCTGACTCTCCAGTTCGACTTCAGCTTGAGAGACTTCCTCCTCTACTTGAGTATTTTTTTCAATTGGTGTATCGAGAACGGCTATCGTTTCTTCAGCCTTGTCTGCAACCTCTTGAGCTTGCTCTTCAGGTTTGTTCTTGCTTGTTGTTTTTGCAAAATCATTACTTTCAAACCATTCTTGTTTCATGGTAGAACCTCCTTTTTAGTTAGATAAATATGCTTCCATAGTAGCAGATGTAAGCGCTTTTGTCAACGATTTCTAGAAGAAGACTCGTGTTCCTCTGATTTGAGTAGATAGATATCCTGGTCTGCCCTTGCGATGAGTTGATCTTTTGCATCTGCTTTTTCTGTTTTATAAGGATTGCTTAATCGTTCATCTTTGTTTTCTTCGTTTTTAAACGAACGCCTTCCTTCTCTTAAAAAGTGAAGAATAGAGCCATGTTTTGTTGAAAGATCTAAGTTGATTCTTTGTTTTTCTTCTTCGGAAAGTAGCAGTTGTAGGTCTGTTTTCGCCATCAATTCCACCTTACCGTGTACTTGGATTTTTTCAGCGTGGAAGTGATTTTCTGTTGACTCTAGCTGACTATCTGTCAGTTCTGTGCTAAAGATATTGATGATATTTGGTGTTGTGAGTTTACTGTTTTTGATACGACTTCCTTCAATTCGGAGGAGATAGCTGTTTGTATTGAGGGTTGCATTTTCAAGACTAGCATTTATGATGGTGGTTTGTCCACGATTGGCTGACACGTTGATCCCTTTTAGACTTCTTCCTTTTGGAACTTGGAGAATAACTTCTTCAAAACGACGAGAGTAGCCACTTGCGATATGGAGAATCCCGCCAATTCCAGAAGAGAGAAATGGGGTTTCAGACAGTTTCTTATCAGTGAGGCTTAGAGTTTTGTCGTTTTGATTCGTAACAAGATCATGGTGAGCAGAGAGTGATGGATGGTAAGAAATGTGGATTTGATCATCCAAAGAGTCTGTGATGGTCAGTGCGTGTTGATGGAGAGTAATCTCTAGGTTTTCGACTTCCTTGCCAAAGGTCAACTCTTCCATCCGACTATCATAGACAGGCTCCTTGGACATGGCAAGCAGACTCTTAATCCCGTCAGATTGGATCCCTACAAAGAGCAGGATAAAGCCGATAATGGTAGTCACCACACCAAAAATGAGAAATCCTTTTGTCCATTTACGCATGCTGGTCACCTCTCTTTCCTTTTTTGAGAACAAATTGCACCAGGCGAACAATGAGTAGGCCGAAGAAGCGGGCTACATAGGAAATACCTAGTAAGACTAGCGAAGAAGCACCGATAGCCAGTAAACCAGCACCAAAAATCAAGATAAAGGCTGATTTAGCTTGGGCTAAGACAGTGAAACTTTCAACTAAAAATAGGAATCCGCCGATGATACCAAGTATGGAAACTGCAAAGAAAGCCAGAATGACAGTCAAGGCTGCCACAAGGATGGCGAACAGGGACACGAGGATGGCGATTCCCAAAGGAATACCGATAGGGGCTGCAAGCAAAGCTAACAAGGCGATATGCAAAATTTGTCGGTTATTCTTTTGAGCGGGTGCCTCATTGATTTTTTTATCGAGGAGATTGGAGAGGACTTCGTGGGCTGCTTCCTTAGGAGTTCCCAAACTAGCGATGAGTTCTTCTTCTCCTTCGACTCCAGCATCGTCAAAGAGTTCCCTGAAATAGTCCATGGCTTCAATTTGGTCAGCCTGAGGCAGTTTTTTGAGATAGAGTTCTAGCTGAGTCAGGTATTCAGTTCTTGTCATGGCGGATACTCCCTTCTATGATGCCATTAATGGTGTCTGTATAGAGTGCCCATTCATCTTTTAGGGTCACGAGCTGTTCTATACCACCATTTGTCAAGGAGTAGTATTTGCGCATGCGACCTTGGAACTCTCTAGAATAGGTTGTCAGAAAGCTATTGCCTTCCAATTTTTTGAGAATGGGATAGAGTGTAGATTCTTTGATATTAGCGATAAGCTTAATGGTCTGGCTAATCTCATAACCATAAGAATCATCCTGCTCCAGTACGGCCAAGATGAGAAATTCAATCAAGGCAGAGGATGTTGGAAAGTACATGGGAAACCTCCTTTTCTAATGTGTAAGATTTTTATATATAATTTTTCTACACATACATTGTACATCTAAATGAAAGCCCTGTCAAGAGAAATGTGTAAAATTTTTATATATAAAAAACTTCTAGCCAAAACTAGAAGTTTAAAGGATTTTATCAGCTCTGTCCACTGTAAAGAGGGCCACAGTCATCAGGATATCGACGAGTAAGAGGGCAGCTACAGCTGGCACCCAAGAGTGGAAAAGGTCAAAACTGTAACCAAAGAGGGTTGGCCCAAAGGCTGCTAGGATATAGCCTCCTGTTTGAGATAAACCAGACAATTGTGCAGTCTTTTCAGGGGCGCTTGTCTTGAGTGAAAAGTTGACCATGAGATAGGGGAAGAGGGCACTGGTTGCGGTTCCGATGAGGAGATGGATGGCAAGCCAGTAAAAGAAATTACCGATTGGGAAAAAGAGCATGGAAATACCGACCACACCAGCTAGTGAAACCAGAGTGAGCATGAGCTGACGGTTACGAGTAGATAAACTGGTTGTCAGGCTTGGGATGGTCATTGAAAAAGGAATGCTAATCAGAGAGAAGATAGAGGTCAGCAAGCCAGCTTCGTGACTGGATAGGCCTGCATGGATAGCCATGGTAGGTAGCCAGGTCATAGCGGTGTAAAAGAGTAAGGATTGAAAACCTGCAAAGACAATCACTGCCCAGACCTGTTTATTATGCATGACCTTTGTTTTGCTTTTTTGTTTGGTTTGTGGAGCCAGTCTGTGATTATAGCGGTGATTTGGGAGCCAGACCAAAAAAGTTGCTAGACAGAGCAGGGTGAGGAGGATGATAAGTCCTTTCCAAGAACTGGCTTGTGTAATGGGCACAGCTAGATAGGAAGCCAGAGCCGTCGCAACCCCCATAGACGTTACATATAAGGTGGTCAGAAAACCAATCTTCTTTGGTTGATTAGCTTGGATGAGACTAGGAAGCAGCACATTGATGACTGCGATACTTGCCCCAACCATCAAGGTTCCTAGATAGAGCAGGGGCAGATTGATTAGTCGAATGAGAGAACCGATGGTCAAGAAGAAAAGGCTGTAGGTAAAGAGATGCTCTAAGCCGATTTTTTGAGCCAGTCGGGTAGAGAAGAGTGAGAAGAGGGTAAACATGAGGAGAGGAAGGCTGGTCAAGACACCAAGCGAACTAACTTCTACTCCCAGTCCTTGCGAAATATCTCCTAAAATAATGGGTAAAACAGTAAAAGGAGTCCGCAAGGAAACACCAATTAGGATAATACCTGGAACAAAAAAGAGTGATTGCTTTTTCATATAATACCTCTTCTAGCTGATTTTAATAACAGCTTATTTTAAGGTTTTTTCCTTATAATGTCAAGTAAGGTTTTGGGCTTTCAAGATAAAAATGGGAAAGTCTTGAAAATTATGATAAAATAGTGGAAGGAAATCTATACATTGGAGAAAAACTGTGTCTGAAAAGCAAAAAATCAGCGTATTGATGTCGGTCTATATCAAGGAAAATCCGACATTCTTAAAGGATGCTATTGAGAGTGTTCAAAATCAGACCCTGAAACCGAGCGAATTGGTTCTGGTTGAGGATGGGCCTTTGACACCTGAGCTCTATCAGGTATTAGACCAGCTTGAAGCTGAGTCTGATATTCCAGTGAAACGCTATCCTCTTGAGCATAATCAAGGTTTGGGTCTGGCTCTTCGACAGGGTGTTTTGCAGTGTCAGTACGATATCATCGCTCGTATGGATACGGATGATATAGCTGTTCCAGACCGTTTTGAGAAACAGGTTCAGCTAATGGAGAAGGACAAGCTCGACCTATTAGGTGGACATATTGCAGAGTTTATTGACAATCCTGATGAGATTGTTTCTTACCGTCGTGTTCCAACTCAGCATGCAGATATTGTAGCTTATCAAAGGATGAGAAGTGCCTTTAACCACATGACTGTCATGTTCAAGAAGGACATGGTTCTCAAGGCAGGCAACTATGAGGATGGCCTTTATATGGAGGATGACCTCCTCTGGCTCAATATGATTGCTGCAGGAGCTAAGACTGGAAATCTGGATCAAATCTTGTGTAAGGTTCGTGTCGGAGCAGGGATGTTTGAGCGTCGTGGGGGACTGCGTTACCTCAAACTCTATCGTCAAGCTCGTCAGCGCATGCTGAAGAGAGGGCAAATTTCTTACATGGAGTATGCCAAGAGTGTTGCCATTCAGATGATTGTTGCCCTTTGTCCCGGATTTGTCCGACAGTTTATTTTTATGAAACTGTTACGAAAAAGCAAGTAAAAGATTGTAGCAAATCGTAAACTGGATAAAAAGTGTTATAATAACAATATAACTATTTGGCTCTTTTAAGGAGGAGTAAATTTCTATGAATAAAAAACTCACAGATTATGTGATTGATCTGGTGGAAATTTTAAATAAACAACAAAAACAGGTTTTCTGGGGAATATTTGATATTTTGAGTATGGTGGTTTCCATCATTGTATCTTATATCTTATTCTACGGCTTGATTAATCCAGCACCTGTTGACTACATTATCTATACGAGTTTGGCCTTCCTGTTCTATCAATTGATGATTGCATTTTGGGGGTTGAACGCTAGTATTAGTCGTTACAGCAAGATTACGGATTTCATGAAAATCTTTTTTGGTGTGACTGCTAGCAGCATCTTGTCATATAGTATCTGCTATGCCTTCTTGCCACTCTTCTCTATCCGTTTTATCGTGCTCTTTATCTTGTTGAGTACTTTCTTAATTTTATTGCCACGGATTACTTGGCAGTTAATCTACTCAAGACGCAAAAAAGGCAGTGGTGATGGAGAACACCGTCGGACCTTCTTGATTGGTGCTGGTGATGGCGGAGCCCTCTTTATGGATAGTTACCAACATCCAACCAGTGATTTGGAACTGGTCGGTATTTTGGATAAGGACGCTAAGAAAAAGGGCCAAAAACTTGGTGGGATTCCTGTTTTGGGTTCATATGATGAATTGCCTGAATTAGCTAAACGCCATCAAATCGAGCGTGTTATCGTTGCGATTCCGTCGCTTGATCCATCAGAATATGAACGTATCTTGCAGATGTGTAATAAACTGGGTGTCAAATGTTACAAGATGCCTAAGGTTGAAACGGTTGTTCAGGGACTTCACCACGCAGGTACTGGGTTCCAAAAAATTGATATTACGGACCTTTTGGGTCGTCAGGAAATTCGTCTTGACGAATCGCGTTTGGGGGCAGAACTGACAGGTAAGACAATTTTAGTCACAGGTGCTGGAGGTTCAATCGGTTCTGAAATCTGTCGCCAAGTTAGTCGCTTTAATCCTGAACGTATTGTCTTGCTCGGTCATGGGGAAAACTCAATCTACCTTGTTTATCATGAACTGATTCGCAAGTTCCAAGGGATTGATTATGTACCTGTTATTGCGGATATTCAAGACTATGACCGCTTGTTGCAAGTCTTTGAGCAGTACAAGCCAGCTATTGTTTATCATGCGGCGGCCCACAAGCACGTTCCTATGATGGAGCGCAATCCAAAAGAAGCCTTCAAAAACAATATCCGTGGAACCTACAATGTTGCTAAGGCTGTTGATGAAGCCAAAGTACCTAAGATGGTTATGATTTCGACAGATAAGGCAGTTAATCCACCAAATGTTATGGGAGCAACCAAGCGCGTGGCTGAGTTGATTGTCACTGGCTTTAACCAACGTAGCCAATCAACCTACTGTGCAGTTCGTTTTGGGAATGTACTTGGTAGCCGTGGTAGTGTGATTCCAGTCTTTGAACGTCAGATTGCTGAAGGTGGGCCTGTAACGGTGACAGATTTCCGCATGACCCGTTACTTTATGACTATTCCAGAAGCTAGCCGTTTGGTTATCCATGCTGGTGCCTATGCCAAGGATGGAGAAGTCTTTATCCTTGATATGGGCAAACCAGTCAAGATTTATGACTTGGCCAAGAAAATGGTCCTTCTAAGTGGCCACACCGAAAGCGAAATTCCAATTGTTGAAGTTGGAATCCGCCCAGGTGAAAAACTCTACGAAGAACTCTTGGTGTCAACCGAACTTGTTGATAACCAAGTTATGGATAAGATTTTCGTTGGCAAGGTTAATGTCATGCCTCTAGAAGCCATCGATCAAAAGATTGAAGAGTTCCGAACTCTCAGTGGAGATGAGTTGAAGCAAGCCATTATCGCCTTTGCCAATCAAACAACCCACGTTGAATAAAAAATCTTTAAAATCAGAAAAACGCATATTATCAGGTCTGAAGAACCTTGGTAATATGCGTTTTGTTATGTAGAGACTTATACTCTTCGAAAATCTCTTCAAACCACGTCAACGTCGCCTTGCCGTATAGATGTTACTGACTTCGTCAGTTCTATCTACAACCTCAAAACAGTGTTTTGAGCAGTCTGCGGCTACTTTCCTAGTTTGCTCTTTTATTTTCATTGAGTATTGCTCCATTTTCTTCTGAAATGGGGTTGTCGCCCAGTCTATGTTATTGAAAATACTCCAAAACTTCTATGGGTTTGTGGACGATATAATCAGGATGATAGTTTAGCAAGTCTGCTTGCTCTCCAAATCCCCAAGTGACGGCCAATTTCTGAATGCCTGTTTCTTGAGCTCCCATCATATCAAACTTGGTATCTCCGATGATGATGGCTTGTTCTGGTGCTAGTTGATGTGTCTGTAAGGCTTGGCGAATGACATCTGCCTTATGAGGTGCTTCAGGGCTGGAGCCATAAATGCTATCAAAGAAATGATGGATTCCCAAGTTTTTAGTCATATCTTGAGCGGTAGGGGTATTCTTTGTAGTGGTGATATAAAGAGGGTAATTGCTCGTTAACTCCTCAAGCAAGTCTACAATCTGAGGAAAGAGTTGAGCTTCATAGATGCCTTTTTCCTTATAGTAGGAACGGTATATCTGCACAGCCTCAGAAATTTGTTCTTTAGGCAGGCAGGTCGCAAAACTACTTTCGAGAGGCGGTCCCATAAAACCACGAATAGTTTTGGCATCAGGACTAGGAACCCCCAGCTCCTTAAAGGTATGGGTAAAGGCATTGTGAATCCCGATAGAACTGTCAACGAGGGTTCCATCCAGATCGAAAAAAATCGCTGTGATAGAGGTCATGATTTCTCCTATTTGATAAGCTTATTCTCCGAAAATTTCTTTTTGGAGGCGACGACCGGTTGGTGTGGCAGCGAGTCCACCTTCAGCTGTTTCACGAAAGGCAGTTGGCATGCTTGCTCCTACTTGGTACATGGCATCGATCACTTCATCCACAGGGATTTTAGATTCGATACCTGCCAAGGCCATATCTGCTGCGATGAAGGCAAAGCTAGCTCCCATGGCATTACGTTTGACACAGGGAACTTCGACCAAACCTGCAACAGGGTCACAGATGAGGCCTAGCATATTTTTAATGACAAAGGCAATGGCCTGACTGGCCTGATAAGGTGTTCCGCCTGCAGCTAGAGTCAAGGCTGCAGCACTCATAGCAGAGGCCGAACCAACCTCGGCCTGACAGCCACCTTCGGCACCTGAGATAGAGGCGTTGTTTGCGATGACTAGTCCAAAGGCACCGGCAGCAAAGAGGAAATCCAGCTGTTGCTCGTGGCTGAGGTCTAATTTTTCAATAGCAGCTGTTAGAACTGAAGGCAGACAGCCAGCACTTCCTGCGGTAGGAGTGGCACAAACCAAGCCCATTTTGGCATTGTGTTCATTGACTGCGATGGCATTTCGGGCAGCAGAGAGAATCGTGTAATCTGACAGAGTTTTTCCGTTTTTAATGTAGTGATCCAATTTGGCAGCATCTCCACCTGTCAGGCCACTACGAGATTTATTTTCATTGAGGCCAAGTTGGACAGAGGCTTTCATGACTTCCAGATTGCGTTCCATGAGAAGGAAGACTTCTTCACGTTCGCGACCGGTCAATTCAAACTCTGTTGTAATCATGAGTTCTGCGACATTTCCTTGAAAGTCCAGATCTGCTTGCTCGACCAATTCTTTGATAGAATAAAACATGCTTCCTCCTATTTAAAGAAATTGACATTGTGGAGATGAGGGATTTTTCGAATTTCTTCGATGGCCTCATCACAGTTGCGACTGTCAACTTCGATAATCATAATAGCTTTTTCACCAGCTTTTTCACGAGTGACATTCATCTGGGCGATATTGATACCATAGCGGGAAAGTGCCTCCGTAACAAGGGCAATCATACCTGGAATATCTTGATGAACGATAATGATAGTCGGTGTATTCATATTGAGAGAGACGGCAAAACCATTGAGTTCGGTGACCTGAATATTTCCTCCACCGATAGAAATACCAGTCACACTGATGGTCTTATGAGCATTTTTGACGGTAATTTTAGTGGTGTTTGGATGAGGAGCATTGCTGTCTTTCTGAATGGTCCAGACAATCTTGATGCCACGCTTATGGGCAATTTCCAGACTATTTGGGATTTCAGGATCATCTGTATCCATGCCCAAAATACCTGCAACAAGGGCTAGGTCTGTCCCGTGGCCACGATAGGTCTTGGCAAATGAGTTAAAAAGTTGGAATTCGACTTCTGTCGGAGTATCATCAAAAATGGAAGAGACAATCTTCCCAATACGAACAGCACCAGCGGTATGACTACTAGATGGGCCAATCATAACTGGTCCGATGATATCAAAGACAGATTGAAAACGAAGTGATTTCATCAGTTTCCCCTTATAAAAATTCTTATCTCTATTATATCAAAGAATGAAGGTCTTGGCTTTAATTGTGGATGAAAACCTTTTTACACTACAAATAGCATAAAAAAGCATCTTTTGTAACAAAAAATAGCTTATTTAGGGAAATAAAAAATAATTTTGTAATATTTCTACATAAAAGTGTCAAGAAACAGTAACATTTAAAGGGTATGATAGAACTATAGAAAGAAGGAGAATTTTTAGATATGAAATCAACAACTAAAAAGATTAAAACAACTCTTGCAGGAGTAGCTGCCTTGTTTACAGTATTTGCTCCATCATTTGTATCTGCTCAAGAATCATCAACTTACACTGTTAAAGAAGGTGATACACTTTCAGAAATCGCTGAAACTCACAACACAACTGTTGAGAGATTGGCAGAAAACAACCACATTGACAACATTCATTTGATTTATGTTGGTCAAGAGTTGGTTATCGATGGCCCTGTAGCACCAGCTACAACACCAGCGCAAACTACTTATGCAGCACCAGCAGCTCAAGATGAAACTGTTTCAGCTCCAGTAGCAGAAACTACAGAAGAAGCAGCTCCAGTGGCAAGCGCACCTGCAGCAGAAGAAACGGTTGCTACAACAGAAGCTTCAGCACCAGCTGCAACTGTAAGCGGATCTGAAGCAGAAGCTAAAGAATGGATCGCTCAAAAAGAATCAGGTGGTAGCTACACAGCTACAAACGGTCAATACATTGGACGTTACCAATTGACAGATTCATACTTGAACGGTGACTACTCAGCTGCTAACCAAGAACGTGTAGCAGATGCCTACGTTGCAGGACGTTACGGTTCATGGTCAGCCGCTAAAAACTTCTGGCTTAACAACGGTTGGTATTAAGAACTAACTAGCAGAATAAGATGCAAAGATGCTGGGTAAAAACTAGCTTAAAAATAAAACCACACAGTGATTTCAGTCTTGAATACCATCAAACTGAAAGAAACACTGTGTGGTTTTTGAATAGTTGATGTTTTTAGAGGCTAGATTGTTAACCAATTTTTATTACATCAATAAATAAGATAGTGTCTTCAACCATCCCGTCTTCACGCATTAATAAGGTGAAGTAAAAGCAGTCTTGATTAGATTAGGTTGTTGGTATGTTAACTGGAGCAGAAGGCAGTAATCATTTTATAGCTAACGTAGGTATCATGGCTCAATCATTTCATAGGTAACTTCCTTGTTCATTTGAACGATTTACATCCTGAGAACACCTGACGAGCATAAGCAAACAGGGTCATTTTCATGAGCATGACTGGATGAAAGGCAGGGCGACCAATGTGAGAGGTCTCTTCCAGTAACACTTGGCTAGGGATATTGTCCATATACAAATAGGCTAATCATTCTCGCTTCGTAAGTTGTTGGAATAGCGTAGATCAGATTCGCTTCCGAACTTAACTGATTGTTAAGGCTTTTTAATTGGTTTGTTCTTAATTTAATGCTAAAACATTACACAGGGAAACGAGCCTCTCCAACTATGGGAATGCTCGTTTTTGGTGTTTGAAAGGTGGTTTTTACCAAGCTTATTTCAAGATCTATATGAGGTTTTCAAAGTACAATATTTTGACTTAGTTGCTCAACTTGATGATCTAGACAAGGGACAAGTTGGCTACTACTGCAAGTAATTATTGTATAAAGAAGTAGAGACATGATAGAATAAATTATACAGATATTGTATCAATAGGACTAGGACTGATTTTACTTATCCTTTATCAGATTGCGAAAGTATTAGGAGTTTTGTTTAAAATTGGACTAATCAGTAGTTTGTTTTTTATGGAAATCTATAGCATTTACCTTTTGTTCACAGAGAGATATCTCTACGCCAAAGGTTTAGTAGAAATGGAATTTGGAGTTTCTCCACTTTCTATATTTGTTTTAATATTTTGATAGTAGCAGGAGTTGTAGCGAAAATTGTTAAAAGTAGAAATTCAAAAAGTATGTTTGGAATATCATTATTAAAGATTTTATTGTAAGAACATATATAAATATAAAAGCTTGATTAGTAAAGTTATATACTCATAATCTATTAATTATTTAAAAGTATAAAATTTTGTAATATTTTCTATTCTATGCTTTTTGGGATGAAGTAATATTGTTAATTGATAAATTTGTTATAATACTATTGAAGTTATTATTTTAAGCAGGAGAATTAAAATGAAAATTGATGAATTTTTGTCTAGGATTTCATTTCGTGATGATACATGGGATGATTATGGTTACGAACAAACTGCAGTATTGACTTTTACTGAAGATTCAGGAGAGATAAGTCATTTTATAAAGATATATCCAAATACAGAAGATAATTTTCGTAGAATCAAAGATAATCGAATTGAAAAAGTAGGGAAATATTTTTTGTTTGGTCAATCTAAAGAATACTATAAATTCTTATCTGATACCTTAGAGGAGAATGATTTGAACAGATGGTTTACATTAACAGGGGATATTGTCTATAAAGGCAATGATTTCATAAAGGAATACATAAAGTTACAAAAAGAATATGAAAAATCACTATATAGTGTTGAACTAAATAGTGATTTTGATACTGATGACAGTCCTAAGTATTTAATAGGTATGTTTGATAATTCATTTTTTAGAGCTCAAAAATTATTAGAATGGAAAGAATTATTGAATAGCTTGCATAGATTGACAGTCAATAAATCCTTTCTTTCTGATTATAAATTTACAATAAAAAAAAGAAATCAAACTGTTTTTGAAGTTGATGTAAAACCAAAGGATAATGTTTCTGTTAGGCTGGATGATAAGTCGTTGCCTATATCTGTTTCGAATAATGCTTTTTGTATCATTGGAGGAAATGGGAGTGGTAAAACAAGGTTTATCAGAGAATTATCAAAAGCTATTTTTAATAAATCTTCTGAAATTACAATAGAAAATAGCGAATTTGACACACAAGATGATGCGAATATCATGAAGAAAATTTTGTACTGTTCATTCAGCCCATTTGATGAGAAGTTTGAAATCGAATTAAATCCAGAGGAGAGAGAAAGGTTTGAATATATCGGTCTTTTAAATTATGATAGAGAAGTAGATGGAAATACAAAAATTAGCGATAGAATCACTGATGATATCATGAAAAGTTTACAAAAGATTAAACTTAGTGTGGATAAGTCTAAACTTTGGCTAGAAGCAACAGAACGTATATCTTTTGAAGAATGGGGATATAACCTTATTTATATTTTTAAAAATGATTTAACTAGATCTGACGAAGTTGAGAGCGAGGGTTCAACCACAAGTGGATTTGATTATGAAAACTATGATGAGACATATCAAAAAATCAAAGAATTTAGTTCAGGACAAAAAATATTTTTATTAACAATAACACAGCTTATTTTGAAATTAACGGAAAGAACGGTTGTATTTATTGATGAACCTGAGTTATTTCTACATCCTCCGATGATTAAATCATATGTCCGTCTCATTTCTGATATTGTAAGTTCAGTAAATGGTTTAGGTTTTATTATCACACATTCCCCAATTACTCTTCAAGAGTTTCCTAATAGGTGTGTAAAGCAGGCTTATCGTGACTATCGTGGAGAATACCTGATAAAGTCAGTTAATTTTAACACGTTTGGAGAAAATATAAATGTAATTAATGATCAGATATTCAATATTGGTCTTCAACAATCAGGATACTATAATTTAATTGAAAGATTGAAATTTGTTGAAAATGGTAAAAGTGAACTTAGGAAGTTACTAGATTTTTCTGGTAGTGAGGCCAGATTACTGATCAATTTATTTTTAGAAGGAACTAGCGAATGAGAAGAATTGAAGGAATGGATATCACTGTCAAGGAGATTTTAGATACATTAAGATATGAATCGGTAGATTTTGTAGAAATGTTAGACATTGATGATGAAGATAATTTTAATGCTATTGTTTCGTTGCTATCATACTATGAAAAAGAATATAACGACAGTTATGATAACCTTTCTAACTTACGAATAACAAGTAAAGATGATGACAATTATACTTTTTCGAGTATTCAAAATTACTATTCGGAATATTATAGTGGACGAACATTATTTAAGTACAGAGAATATATGGAACAGCTAGTTGAAAAACGATGCCCAGTTTGTGATTGTTCGTTTGCGTATAGCCAAGTCACACTGGACCATATTCTTCCTAAGAGTAAGTTTCCATTTCTTTCGATTACCCCCATCAATTTGGTCCCAACTTGTTATAATTGTAATATGCGAAAAAATGATGGAATCCCATCGAAAGTGTTGAATCCATATTTTCATGGTTTTTCACCATTTGATTATCTAACAATAATAATTAAAGTTAATGTAGAAAAGCCGTTTGAATCTATTATTGATATCAATTTTGCAGATTTAAATGTTGTTCATCAAGAACAGGTGATGTACATAAGAGAGAACATTGATTTATATAAACTCCGACAAAAGTACTTGGATTTAACCAATATTGCTTTTCTCAAGCTTATGGATGAGTTCCAACAAGTTATTCATCTAAATAGTGATGTCTACAGTATTACTGAACTTAAAGGTTATTTCTTATGTTTAGATAATTATGTTGATTCTGAAGGATATAAATTTATTGATGAGAGTTATTTGAGACACTTGTGCATATTAACAATTAATGAGAATACTGAATTTTTGACTTGTTTAGCAAAACACCTCAATATTTTGGTTAATTATAGTGATAAGTTAGCAGATTCAATTAAGAATTTAGAGGCTAAAGCACAAGAAGAGTTAATTAACCATCGAGCTAATTGTTTAGAACTCATTAAAGGAGTACTGCCTTTAATTTTATTTATTGGTATCTATGAACTTAAAAACAGCTATTTAGAATTAATCGATTTTAGAGGAGTTTTTCAAAGTGAACAAATGGTTTTTAATTTTAGACCTGAAGGGAAATATTCAGAATTAATAAACTCTCATAAATCTTTCAATGTTAATGAATCATTATTGTTATCTATTGTGAAACCTGAAAATAAAGCAGGCACAGAAATTGTAATTCCTCTTAGCAATGGCAATTTTTGTATTTTGCTTATTGAAGGCTCATTTGATATTAATTCTCAACACTTAGAGGAGTTAAATCCTATAATTAATCAAATACTAAGATAAAAAATTTTATACAAAGTTATTTAAGTAGTGATTTTTCTTTAAGTAAATACATTATTTAAAAATCCCCAATTGTCAAGTCAAGTGTAACAAAGATATTCCTCTGATTAAGTGAGTGCTTTTCAAGCTGTTTGAGTTAGCTCAAACAGCTTTTTTGCGGACTGATAGCCATGAATTCGTCTAGGTCTTTCATTGATAACCTTTGTATATTCCTCTAAAAGATTCTGATTTAATTGATATTTAGAAGTGAGTTTTTACCGAGCCTCTTTTATACCTTCTTTGCTTGATAACAGGTATCTACCTCCTTTTTGAGGTGAGATAGCATTGAGGTTTCATCAGTTAACTCCAGAAGGGAGAAGCCCTTTTGAATAAGATGATCATTACTAGTACAAATACCTATTCGAACATAAGTGATAGCCAAAATATCGTATCTTTTCTTTTTCTTAGCATCCTCTAGTAAGGTGTAGCAGATTTGTTGACAGGTATTTTTATCTTGCTTGTACAAGTAAATGGTGGACAGACTGAGTAGGATTGCCATTCGTAATTCATATAAATGTCGATAGTTTTTATATTCTTCCAAGTGCTGCAAGATTTGTTCAGTGATCAGATGGAGGTGTTCAATGGGAAAGCTAAAAAGGATAGTATTGAGGATTTTTAGGTCACTTTCATACCATGTATCTTGTTTTTCAATTTCTTCCCACAGCTTTTTGACCGTTTGTTCCACTTGGATTGAAAGTTGTCCTGTTCCATGTTGACGGATATAAATAACAACTTCCAGCATATCTCTGATTTCCTCTATAGGGAGATCGTGATGGAGCTTGAGATAGTCTTGGCATGTTTCAAATAAATTGACTAGACTACTGGTATCAAAGATGGAACTCGTATTGAGATAGGTTTGCATAATTTCTGTTCGCTGGCTCAGTTTATAGAGATGGCAGATGTATTCAAACTCTTCAAAACTCATATTGATTTGACGGAGAAGAAAATCAATATTTTCATATTTAGGAGTTGCCTTACCACTTTCAATCTTTGATAGGCTAGTTCTTGCGAGGACATTTCCACAGACCTCTTCTTGGGTTAAGCCTTTTGACTCGCGTATTTCTTTATAGGCCTTTCAGAAATCATAACGCATAATTTTCTCCGTTTCGTGAAAAAAGTTAACAAATAATAAAATCCTATTAAAAGCATTGTGTTATATTAATATAAAAAACAGAAAAGAAAGAATTCTAGTTTGATAATCTTACCAGTCTTATTTAAAGTTGTTATGGAACTATTTTCAAAATAGATAGATCTCTGCTTTAGGCGGAGTAGTGAATTAGGAGGCTAAGTGATGAACTACAATTTAAAATATATCTTATCAGGAATATTTATCATAGTCTTTATAGGCTTCCTAGTTTGGATGCGTTATTTTAATTAGAAGAAGGAAGAGGAGTATTCAGATGTGTCTTTTGAAGCGAGGTTAGATAGTGAAGTCAAGATCCTATATAAACAACTAGGATTGGGTGAGGAACCTCACTATTTCTTAGCTTATCACCACTTACACCCTTGGTTTAATCTAGCGATTTTACCACCAACAGTTGAAATTCTCTTAACTAAAATAGCGCTAGTGATGGTAACACCAGATGAATTGCTTATAAGAAATCTTGGAAATGGGATGACTTTCACAAATGAGCATCATCGCGATTTGTGGCAAGGACTTATCCGCATTCCAAAATCAGAGATGAAAGAATTTGAGATTCGCAACTGGAAAAGAGCTTTTGTATTTGGAGATTTTTTGACGATTAAAACAAACCAACATAGTTATTATTTACAGGTTAGAGATGATGGGCTTCAAAAAGGAAGCCTTTCTACCAAACACTTCTCAGACTTAGAGAGACAAGATTTTTTAGGATTATTGACAGATAAAAGGACATTTTGATCGACAATTGCATAAAAAACGAATCTCTGAACGTTCAAAAACCACACAGTGTTTTCAGCCTTGAACACAATCAAGCTGAGAGAATCACTGTGTGGTTTTATTGGAAAGTTAGTTTTTGCTAGCCTTTTATATACTTTATTCGACAAAAGATAATTTTTAAATAGTAGTAATAACATATTGCTTACGGCTGACGAGATTCTGGAGTTTCTCTAGCTGAATTATTACTGTTAGCATCGGGAACTTCAGCATTATTATTGGTATTCGTATCTCCTTGGGTTCCTGCAGTATCAGTAGCTTGATCTCGTGTATTGACAGCAGTGTTTCCTCCACTTCTAGCACTATCAAATGAATATTGCTCGCTTGCAGGTGCTTGTGAATTATATCTGTTCCCATTTGACTCAGTATAGCTTGGAGTGTAGCTACCTCCTTCTGAAGAATAGCTTTCTCTTCCCTCAACGTTACTAGTCGTTTCTGTTTCTTTTTTATTAAACTTTTGCTCTTCTTCTTTTTTGGTCAAGACTTCAACTTGCTTTTGGAATTTTGAAATCAGTTCTTGAATGGGTTTTATTTTTTCATCAATAGTAGCTTGTTCGCTTGTGGAGTTGACACTTTTAATAATTTCTAGTATTTTTTGTAAGGAAGTGATGGCTGTTTCAAGTGCTTGTTTATCTTCAAACTGGCTATCGGATTCCTTTATATCCAATTTTAAAGCTTTTTCGGTATAATGATTAGTAATTTTATCGGCCGTAGAAGTAAGAAAATCTGCTAATGTCTTTTTGCCTTCGTCAGAGGTTGGTTTTAATTCTTGGATTTTTTTCCAATCCTCTATAATCGTTTCAGAATCAATATTGAAGTTTTTAATAGCATTTTTTACTTGTTCGACATCTTGTCCATTCTTATGTTGTTTGCTGAGAGCGATGTTCCCTCTCTCTGCTTGGATATGTTCTTGATGAATGACTAAGCCTATTAAAAGTCCAAGACCTACAACAATAATGATAGTAAAAATGGTATTTTTTGATGTTAGAATATCTTTGTAGTTTTTCACAATCGTACTACGTACATGGATGGTAGTATCTTAAAGGGATCATGTACGACTTCCTCCTCATTACAGTATATCATTTTTAGCTTATTTTATAAATAAGTTTATAAGTAGAATCGAGATTTAACTATTTATTGCCCTTTTTGTAATTATATTTCTGTTTCTATCAGAGAGAATGTTAGATTATCAGCCTCTTTCTTGTCTTCTCCAACCAAGCGTGTTATAATGAATACTGCTCAAGCGACCTTCAATCGTTAAGCACACACGACCTTCAATCGTGAACTAGTCATTTCGTTTATCTTTTATTACGTCGTTAACTCGTCTTACCTAACTCGAGTTATGCCTGCGACTCGTTGCCTAGTCCTAAAAGCAAACGAAAAGACTATACTCGAAGAAATTCTATTGAAAGTCTTAGTAAATAGAATTTTGAAGGGTATGAACAAACGAATAGATGGGAGACTTACCATGAGTGATAACTCTAAAACACGTGTTGTTGTGGGGATGAGTGGTGGTGTCGATTCGTCGGTGACGGCTCTTCTTCTCAAGGAGCAGGGTTACGATGTGATCGGTATCTTCATGAAGAACTGGGATGACACAGATGAAAACGGCGTCTGTACGGCGACCGAAGATTACAAGGATGTGGCTGCGGTGGCAGATCAGATTGGTATTCCCTACTACTCTGTCAACTTTGAAAAAGAGTATTGGGACCGTGTTTTTGAGTATTTCCTAGCGGAATACTGTGCAGGGCGCACGCCAAATCCAGATGTTATGTGCAACAAGGAAATCAAGTTCAAGGCCTTTTTGGACTATGCCATGACCTTGGGCGCAGATTATGTTGCGACTGGGCACTATGCCCGAGTGGCGCGTGATGAGGACGGGACAGTTCACATGCTTCGCGGCGTGGATAATGGCAAGGACCAGACCTATTTCCTCAGTCAACTTTCGCAAGAACAACTCCAAAAAACCATGTTCCCCTTGGGACATTTGGAAAAGCCTGAAGTTCGCAGACTCGCAGAAGAAGCAGGTCTTGCTACTGCTAAGAAGAAAGACTCGACAGGGATTTGCTTTATCGGAGAAAAGAACTTTAAAAACTTTCTCAGCAACTACCTGCCAGCTCAGCCTGGCCGTATGATGACTGTGGATGGTCGCGATATGGGAGAGCATGCAGGCCTTATGTATTATACGATTGGTCAGCGTGGCGGTCTCGGTATCGGTGGACAACACGGCGGTGACAATGCGCCTTGGTTCGTTGTCGGAAAAGACCTCAGCAAGAATATCCTCTATGTCGGCCAAGGTTTCTACCATGATTCGCTCATGTCAACTAGCCTAGAAGCCAGTCAAGTTCACTTTACTCGTGAGATGCCAGAGGAGTTTACGCTCGAATGTACGGCTAAATTCCGCTACCGTCAACCTGATTCTAAGGTGACTGTCCATGTCAAAGGAGACAAGGCGGAGGTCATCTTTGCAGAACCGCAACGCGCCGTCACGCCAGGACAGGCAGTTGTCTTTTACGATGGGGAAGAGTGTCTAGGTGGCGGTTTGATTGACAATGCTTACCGCGATGGACAAGTTTGTCAGTACATTTAGATTGACAAATTCTCTCAATTTGCTACAATAATAAAAGCAATAGAAATGATGGTCAAAGCTCATGGATGTTGCAGGCTTTTTTGTCCTGCACTTCTTTGGAGTTTTGACTGTTTTTGTGTCGTTTAAGAGAAAGGACAAGAATGACTCAACAAGACTTTCGGACAAAAGTGGGCAATACGGTTTTTGGCGTTCGGGCGACAGCCTTGATTGTCCAAAATCGCAAGCTTCTAGTTACCAAAGACAGGGGCAAGTATTACACTATCGGCGGTGCGATTCAAGTCAATGAAAGCGCGGAAGACGCGGTAGTCCGTGAAGTGAGGGAAGAACTGGGTGTTAAAGCTCAAGCTGGGCAGCTAGCTTTCGTGGTTGAAAATCGTTTTGAACAGGACGGTGTTTCCTATCACAATATTGAGTTTCATTATCTGGTGGATTTGCTTGAAGATGCCCCATTGACCATGCAGGAAGATGAAAAAACGCAGCCCTGTGAATGGATTGACTTGGATAAGCTTGAGGCTTACCAGCTAGTTCCAGCCTTTTTAAAAACAGCCCTACCAGATTGGGAGGGCCAACTGCGACACATTCATCTTGAGGAATAGGAGAGAAAATGATGGTTAAGCTTATTGCCCATGTACTTGTTCATAGTGGTGGTGATTATTTGCTCATTCAGCGTTCGGAAATTAAAAGAGGACAACCCAACGTTTATCCAACTTACTGGGATATTCCTGGTGGCGGTGTTGAAAAGGGTGAACTTCCGCGAGATGGTGCTCTTAGAGAATGCATTGAAGAAGTGGGAGTTAGGCTAGATGGCAGTTCGCTCAAACTTCTTCACGAAGATAGTCAACTGGATACCTCTAAGGATACTGTCTTTACTCGCTTAGTTTATAAAGCAGAGTGGGTTGGGGAGAAGCCAATTATCAGATTAGATCCTGAAGAGCATACACGCTTTAAATGGGTCACTATGAATCAAGCTCTAGAGGAGGAGAAGTTAGTTCCTTATTTGCGAGAAATTTTTGAAAGGTTAAGAAATGACATATAATTTTACTGAAGAATACGATATTATTGTAATAGGTGCGGGACACGCTGGGGTCGAGGCTTCCTTGGCTGCTAGTCGTATGGGCTGCAAGGTCTTGCTTGCGACCATCAACATTGAAATGCTGGCTTTCATGCCTTGTAATCCCTCTATCGGTGGTTCTGCCAAGGGGATTGTTGTGCGTGAAGTCGATGCCCTAGGTGGTGAGATGGCCAAAACTATTGACAAGACTTACATCCAGATGAAGATGCTCAACACAGGGAAGGGACCAGCTGTTCGTGCCCTTCGTGCGCAGGCTGACAAGGAACTTTACTCTAAGGAGATGCGCAAGACGGTTGAAAATCAAGAAAATCTGACCCTTCGTCAGACCATGATTGATGAGATTTTGGTTGAAGATGGCAAGGTTGTCGGTGTCCGTACAGCAACCCATCAAGAATATGCTGCTAAGGCTGTTATCGTGACGACAGGGACGGCCCTCCGTGGGGAAATTATTATCGGAGACCTCAAGTACTCATCAGGTCCTAACCACAGCCTAGCTTCTATTAACCTAGCTGACAATCTCAAGGAACTGGGCCTCGAAATCGGTCGTTTCAAGACAGGAACCCCTCCACGTGTCAAGGCCTCTTCTATCAACTACGACGTGACCGAGATTCAGCCAGGAGACGAAGCGCCTAATCACTTCTCATACACTTCACGTGATGAGGATTATGTCAAGGACCAAGTGCCATGCTGGTTGACCTATACCAATGGTACTAGTCATGAGATTATCCAAAACAACCTCCATCGTGCGCCTATGTTTACAGGTGTGGTCAAAGGAGTGGGACCTCGTTATTGTCCGTCGATTGAGGACAAGATTGTGCGCTTTGCGGACAAGGAACGTCACCAACTTTTCCTAGAGCCAGAAGGGCGCAATACAGAGGAAGTCTATGTCCAAGGACTTTCAACCAGTCTACCTGAGGATGTACAGCGTGAGTTGGTTCATTCTATCAAAGGGTTGGAAAATGCGGAGATGATGCGAACTGGTTATGCCATTGAGTATGATATGGTCTTGCCACACCAGTTGCGTGCAACTCTGGAAACCAAGAAAATCTCAGGACTTTTTACTGCTGGTCAGACAAATGGAACGTCAGGTTATGAAGAAGCTGCTGGCCAAGGGATTATCGCGGGTATCAATGCGGCTTTGAAAGTCCAAGGCAAACCTGAATTGATTTTGAAGCGCAGTGACGGTTATATCGGGGTCATGATTGATGACTTGGTGACCAAGGGGACGATTGAACCTTACCGTCTATTGACCAGTCGTGCCGAATACCGTCTCATCCTCCGTCATGACAATGCTGATATGCGTTTGACTGAGATGGGACGTGAGATTGGACTTGTGGATGATGAACGCTGGGCTCGTTTTGAAATCAAGAAAAATCAATTTGACAATGAGATGAAGCGTCTAGATAGTATCAAACTCAAGCCAGTCAAGGAAACTAATGCTAAGGTTGAGGAGATGGGCTTCAAGCCGTTGACAGATGCAGTGACAGCCAAGGAATTCCTTCGCCGTCCAGAAGTTTCTTACCAAGATGTGGTGGCCTTTATCGGACCAGCTGCAGAGGATTTGGATGATAAGATTATCGAATTGATTGAAACAGAAATCAAGTACGAAGGCTATATTTCCAAAGCCATGGATCAGGTTGCCAAGATGAAACGCATGGAAGAAAAACGCATTCCAGCCAATATCGACTGGGATGATATTGACTCGATTGCGACAGAAGCTCGTCAGAAGTTCAAACTCATCAATCCAGAAACTATCGGGCAAGCCAGCCGTATTTCGGGAGTAAACCCAGCAGATATTTCTATTTTGATGGTGTATCTTGAGGGTAAAAATCGTAGTATTTCTAAAAATCAAGAAAAGAAAGCATAGAGAAAAACAGCTCCGAAAAATCGGGGCTGTTTTGTTGACTTGTATTCAATGAAAATCAAAGAGCAAACTAGGAAGCTAGCCGTAGGTTGCTCAAAGCACTGCTTTGAGGTTGTAGATAGAACTGACGAAGTCAGTAACATATATACGGCAAGGCGAAGCTGACGTGGTTTGAAGAGATTTTCGAAGAGTATTATTCTTCATCTGGTGTAAGGATCATCGGGATGATAATCGGTTCACGTTCTGTATTTTCATAGAGGAATGGTCGAATGGCATTGACAATGGCACCATTGACGGATTGCACGCTAGCATCCTTATTTTTCAGTGCGATACGAATTGCATTGAAGAGGATACGCTGGCTTTGGCGAATCAAGTCGCCAGACTCTCTCATGTAGACAAAGCCTCGGCTGAGGATGTCTGGACCAGATAGAATCATCTGCGATTTGAAGTCAACAGTTGCGACTGCTAGAACGACACCGTCTTCAGATAGATCACGACGATCTTTGAGGACAGCTGCGCCGATTTCACCGATACGATTTCCATCAACATAGATGTCTTGGGCGTTGAAATGACCTGCAATACGAGCTGAGTCAGCAGTAAGGGCAAGTACATCACCATTGCTCATAATAAAGATATTGTCCTTCTCAACCCCAGTATCCACTGCTAGTCCAGCGTGGAGTTTTTGCATGCGGTATTCACCGTGGACAGGCATGAAGTATTTTGGCTTAATCAAGCGGAGCATGAGTTTTTGCTCTTGCTGGCCACCGTGTCCAGATGTATGGATATTATTAACCTTACCGTGGATAACTTCGACACCAGCTTCTGAAATGATGTTAATCAGCTTGTTGACGCTAGTAGTATTTCCAGGGATTGGGCTAGAAGAGAAGATAACAGTATCGCCGGGTTGGAGTTGCACCTGACGGTGGGTTCCATTAGCGATACGAGAGAGGGCTGCCATCGGCTCCCCTTGACTACCTGTACAGAGGATAAGAACCTCGCCTGCAGGATAATCTTTAATTTCATTTGGCTCGATAAAGGTTCCCTTAGGAGCTTTGATGTAGCCAAGCTCGATTCCGTTGACAATGGCCTTTTCCATAGAACGACCAAAGACAGCAATCTTGCGTCCAGTCTTAACAGCAGCATCTGTTGCTTGCTGGAGACGGAAGATGTTTGAGGCAAAGGATGCAAAGATGATACGTCCTTCAATACCTTGGATGATCTTCATGATGGACTGACCAACGACTTTTTCAGAGTTGGTAAAGGTTGGCACTTCCGCATTTGTCGAGTCAGAGAGGAGGCAGAGCACGCCTTCTTCACCAAGGGCAGCCATCCGGTGCAAGTCTGCAGGTTCTCCAACTGGAGTGAAGTCAAACTTAAAGTCACCCGTACAAACGATTTTACCTTGAGGAGTATGAATGACAATCCCCAAAGGCTCTGGAATGGAGTGAGTGGTTCTAAAGAAAGTTGCCTTGAGATTTTTAAAGGTCAACTCAGTATTGTGGTTGATTTCGTAAAGTTTGGCGTTGCGCAAGAGGCCGTGTTCTTCGAGTTTTCCACGGATTAAAGCTAAGGCAAGCGGTCCAGCATAGATAGGGACATTTGCTTGTTTGAGCAGGAATGGAATCCCACCGATGTGGTCTTCGTGTCCGTGTGTGATTAAGACAGCCTTGACGCGGTCGATATTGTCCACGATGTATGAGTAGTCAGGAATGACATAGTCGATACCCAGCAAGTCATCTTCTGGGAATTTAATCCCAGCATCGACGATGATAATCTCGTCTTGGTATTCAATCCCGTAAGTGTTTTTCCCGATTTCTCCCAGACCACCGATGGCAAAAACGCCGACTTCTTCAGGTTTAAGAGTGTAGGCCATATTAGAACTCCGTAATTTCGAAGGCGCCAGTTTCTTTTTCGTAATCTAGCAATTTGTCAGACAAGAGTTCGATATACTCGATATTGTACTCTGGGCGATTTTCTTCGACAAGTTGGCGAGCAGCGATACGGCCCTCAAGTTCTGAGTTAGCATCGATGTCTAGGTATAGTGCGCGTGTTGTTTCACGGCGTGGGCTACGTTCTTTTGTTTCTTGATAAAAAACTTTGTAAATCATATAGTTCCTTTCTATTTACAGGTCAGCTTATTCCAAACTTTTAGCATAAATTTGCTTAATTTCATTCCATTTTGTGTCTAGATTGACCTTAATTCGTTACAATTATTTCAATTATACCACAAAATGAAAAATTAGTAAAAGACGGAAACGAGAAAGTCACAGGACGATTTCTTTAGTAAACGTTTGCAAAAATAAAGAAAATATGTTATTTTGATAATGGAAATGAGTTTTATTGTTTGTCATAATTCCATATAGATTTTAAGTCAAGGAGGTTGCCCTATGTATAACTTATTTGCTTTTGCTATCGGAGCTCGCTTGGTAGCTTTTATTGTTTTTGTTGCTTGCGTTTATGCGGGGAATCTTCTATTTGCCAAACTGGAACAACGACAAACCAAGTTCTTGTGGAAGATTACCTTTGTGACTCTCTACTCGCTTTTTCTCCTCCTTGTAACCTATGTCGTTTGGTTTGTATTTTACTTTGGATTAAATGCTTAGATGCCCTGCTCATGCTGGGGCATTTTTGTTTGGGGATAAAGAAAATTCCCATGTGCCAGCTTTTGTAGTATAATAGTAAGCAGACAAAAAGATAGGAATGTGTTATGAAAGTATTAGCTTTTGATACGTCCAGCAAGGCTCTTTCTCTCGCTATTTTAGAGGACAAGCAGGTTCTTGCCGAGACGACTATTAATATTAAGAAGAATCACAGTATTACCCTCATGCCAGCCATTGATTTTTTGATGGCAAGTTTGGATTGGACGCCCAAGGATTTGGACCGAATCGTGGTGGCGGAAGGGCCAGGTAGCTACACAGGTTTGCGAATTGCGGTAGCAACTGCTAAGACACTTGCTCATACTCTGAACATTGAGTTGGTTGGTATGTCTAGCCTCTTGGCTTTGGTGCCCTACCAACAAGAAGGTTTGTTCGTTCCTTTGATGGATGCGCGTCGCAACAATGTTTATGCAGGATTTTATGAAAATGCTAAGTCTGTCATGCCAGAAGCGCACTTACCCTTTGAGCGAGTGATTGAGTTAATCAAGGGGGCTAGTCAGGTTACCTTTGTCGGAGAAGTTGCCCCCTTTGTGGAGCAGATTCAAGAACACTTGCCAAGGACTAATTACAAAGAAACCCTGCCAAATGCAGCTAATCTTGCTCTTTTGGCTTGGGACAAGGAAGCAGACTCCTTGCATGATTTTGTGCCGAACTACCTCAAACGTGTTGAGGCTGAGGAAAACTGGCTCAAGAATCACACCGAGTCTGGCGAGTCTTACATTAAACGCCTATGATAGAAATCAAACGAATCCAACAACAGCCTGACTTGGCTCAAGCCATCTACGCTGTCATGGTAACTGTTTACCCAGTCAGTCCTTGGACTCTGGAACAAATCCAAGCAGACCTGTCCCAAGACCAGACTTGGTATGCTCTGGCTTATGATGGGGCAGAAGTGATTGGCTTTCTAGCTGTGCAGGAGAATCTTTTTGAGGCAGAAGTTCTGCAAATCTCTGTCAAACAAACCTATCAGGGTAAGGGGATTGCATCAGCCTTGTTTGCTCAATTGCCGACAGACAAGGAGATTTTCCTCGAAGTCAGAAAGTCAAATCAAAGAGCGCAAGCATTTTACAAGAAAGAAAAGATGGCAGTCATCGCTGAGCGAAAGGCCTACTACCATGACCCAGTCGAGGACGCCATCATCATGAAGAGAGAAATAGATGAAGGATAGATATATTTTAGCATTTGAGACATCCTGTGATGAGACCAGTGTCGCTGTCTTAAAAAACGACGACCAGCTCTTGTCCAATGTCATTGCTAGTCAAATCGAGAGCCACAAACGTTTTGGAGGCGTAGTGCCGGAAGTAGCCAGTCGTCACCATGTCGAGGTCATTACAGCCTGTATCGAGGAGGCTCTAGCAGAAGCAGGAATTACCGAAGAGGACGTAACAGCTGTGGCGGTTACCTATGGACCGGGCTTGGTCGGAGCCTTACTAGTTGGTTTGTCAGCTGCCAAGGCCTTTGCTTGGGCACATGGGCTTCCGCTGATTCCCGTTAACCACATGGCTGGCCACCTCATGGCTGCTCAGAGTGTGGAGCCTTTGGAGTTTCCCTTGCTAGCCCTCTTGGTTAGCGGTGGGCACACAGAGTTGGTTTATGTTTCGGAGGCTGGTGACTACAAGATTGTTGGGGAAACGCGAGATGACGCGGTTGGTGAGGCCTATGATAAGGTTGGCCGTGTCATGGGTTTGACCTATCCTGCTGGTCGTGAGATTGACGAGCTAGCTCATCAGGGACAGGATATTTATGATTTCCCTCGTGCCATGATTAAGGAAGATAATCTGGAGTTTTCATTCTCAGGTTTGAAATCGGCCTTTATCAATCTTCACCACAATGCCGAGCAAAAGGGAGAAAGTCTGTCTACAGAGGATTTGTGTGCTTCCTTCCAAGCAGCTGTCTTGGATATTCTTATGGCAAAAACTAAGAAGGCTTTGGAGAAGTACCCTGTTAAAACCCTTGTCGTGGCAGGTGGTGTGGCAGCCAATAAAGGCCTTAGAGAACGCCTAGCAACTGAAATCACAGATGTCAATGTCATCATTCCACCTCTGCGCCTTTGCGGAGACAATGCAGGAATGATTGCCTATGCCAGCGTCAGCGAGTGGAACAAAGAAAACTTCGCAAGCTTGGACCTCAATGCCAAACCAAGTCTTGCTTTTGATACGATGGAATAAAATGGAGTCTGTCTGATTACAATCAGCAGACTTTTTTCTCTTTCCTGAATGTGTTATAATAGTCCATGCTATGGCTGGAGCCTTTTCAGCCTACTTATACTCTTAGAAAATCTCTTCAAACCGCGTCAGCTTCTATCTGCAACCTCAAAACAGTGTTTTGAGCAACCTGCGGCTAGCTTTCTAGTTTGCTCTTTGATTTTCATTGAGTATTATTAAGACAATATGAGGAGAAAGATGAAAGAAAAAGGATTTTGGGAGGGGGCGCAGGCAGCCATGCCAACTGCCCTTGGTTATGTCAGTATCGGACTGGCTTGTGGAATTATTGGTGCGCCCTATGTGACACCTGTGGAGATGGGCTTGATGAGCCTCTTTGTTTATGCTGGGAGCGCCCAGTTTGCTATGCTGGCCTTGATTGCGGTTCAAGCACCTGTAGCGGCTATTGCTATGACGGTCTTTTTGATTAATTTGCGTCTCTTTTTGTTGAGCTTGCATGCGTCAACCTATTTCCGTCATACCAGCCTCTGGCAAAATATCGGTATGTCTAGTCTCTTGACGGATGAGACCTATGGCGTTTTGATGGGCGAGTTAGCCCATGCAGACAAGGTCCATCCGATGTGGATGCACGGAAATAATCTTAACAGCTATGTGGCTTGGTTTGTGGGAACAGTAGTCGGAACGGCTCTGGGTGGTCTGCTGCCAAATCCAGAAATCTTTGGCTTGGATTTTGCCCTGGTTGGGATGTTTATTGGTATTTTTGCTTCGCAATTTCAGATTATGCAAAGACGGATTCCTGTCCGCAATCTGCTCATTATCCTAGCAGTTGTTGCGGTATCATTCTTTTTACTCTTGACAGTGGTGTCTCAGTCACTAGCTGTTCTGTTTGCGACGCTACTTGGTTGTACAATGGGGGTGGTTTTAGATGGTCAGTAAGTATCTTTTATTAGCAGTTATTTTCTCTGGCTTGGTGACTTGGATTCCCCGTATGATTCCCTTCATCTTAGTCAAGTATAAGGGCCTGCCTGCGATCGTTGAGCGTTTTTTGAAGTTCTTGCCTGTTTCTATTATCTTTGCCTTGATTCTTTCAAGCGTAGTGACAGGTAAGGTTGGGAGTTTTCCTCAAATCAAATGGCTGGACTTCTTAGCCGTATTTCCAACAGCTTGGGTGGCCTTTCGTTACCGCAATCTAGTCGGAACAGTTCTCTTTGGAGTGATCTTAATTGCCGTCTTGCGTTTGGTCTTTTAAATCAGCCATAAAGAAAACCTATCACAGAGATAGATATCATATAATGGCGTAAATGTTTTTTTTCTGTTAAGATTATAAGGTATTCTATTTTGGAGGAAATGACATGAAAAAAATCGTTAAATACTCATCTCTTGCTGCCCTAGGGCTTGTTGCTGCAGGTGTGTTAGCAGCTTGCTCAGGTGGTGCTAAGAAAGAAGGAGAAGCAGCTAGCAAGAAAGAAATTATCGTTGCAACTAATGCTACACCAAAACCATTCAACTATGAAGAAAATGGCGAATTGACTGGTTACGAAATTGAAGTGGTTCGCGCTATCTTTAAAGACTCTGACAAGTATGATGTCAAGTTTGAGAAGACAGAGTGGTCAGGAGTCTTTGCAGGACTTGATGCCGACCGTTACAATATGGCTGTTAGCAACATCAGCTACACTAAAGAACGTGCTGAAAAATACCTTTATGCAGCTCCAACTGCTAAAAACCCTAACGTTCTTGTAGTGAAAAAAGATGACCCTAGCATCAAATCGCTTGATGATATCGGTGGAAAATCAACAGAAGTTGTTCAAGGGACAACTTCTGCTAAACAGCTAGAAGACTACAACAAACAACATTCAGATAATCCAACTGTCCTAAAGTATACTAAAGCGGACTTCCAACAAATCATGGGACGCTTGAGCGATGGCCAGTTTGACTACAAGATTTTTGATAAAATCGGTGTTGAAACAGTCATCAAGGACCAAGGTTTGGACAACTTGAAAGTGATCGAACTTCCAAGCGACCAACAACCTTATGTTTACCCACTTCTTGCTAAAGGTCAAGATGAGTTGAAAACATTTGTAGACAAACGTATCCAAGAACTCTACAAAGACGGAACTCTTGAAAAATTGTCTAAACAATTCTTCGGAGACACTTACCTACCAGCAGAAGCTGATATTAAATAATTTCTTGAAATCATCCATTCTGAATAAGGTGGATGATTTCTCAGTTTTTAAGGATATAGTTTTAAACTATATATCTGACTATCTAATAACAATTTGTGAAATCAAATAAATTGTGAGATACTAGTACGGTATTATTTTTAAGGAGAAAGAATCATGAAAATCAAAAAATGGCTTGGTGTAGCAGCTCTTGCTACAGTCGCAGGTTTGGCTCTTGCAGCTTGCGGAAACTCAGAAAAGAAAGCAGACAATGCAACAACTATCAAAATCGCAACTGTTAACCGTAGCGGTTCTGAAGAAAAACGTTGGGACAAAATCCAAGAATTGGTTAAAAAAGACGGTATCACTTTGGAATTTACGGAGTTCACAGACTACTCACAACCAAACAAGGCAACTGCTGATGGCGAAGTAGATTTGAACGCTTTCCAACACTATAACTTCTTGAACAACTGGAACAAAGAAAATGGGAAAGACCTTGTAGCGATTGCAGATACTTACATCTCTCCAATCCGTCTTTACTCAGGTTTGAATGGAAGTGACAACAAGTACACTAAAGTAGAAGACATCCCAGCAAACGGAGAAATCGCTGTACCGAACGATGCTACAAACGAAAGCCGTGCGCTTTACTTGCTTCAATCAGCTGGCTTGATTAAATTGGACGTTTCAGGAACTGCTCTTGCAACAGTTGCTAACATCAAAGAAAATCCAAAGAACTTGAAAATTACTGAATTGGATGCTAGCCAAACAGCTCGTTCATTGTCATCAGTTGACGCTGCCGTTGTAAACAATACCTTCGTTACAGAAGCAAAATTGGACTACAAGAAAGCACTTTTCAAAGAACAAGCTGATGAAAATTCAAAACAATGGTACAACATCATCGTTGCGAAAAAAGATTGGGAAACATCACCTAAGGCTGATGCTATCAAGAAAGTGATCGCAGCTTACCACACAGATGACGTGAAAAAAGTTATCGAAGAAACATCAGACGGTTTGGATCAACCAGTTTGGTAATAAGAAACAGGGAGGTGGGAGAGAAAATTCCACCTCTTGCTTTTGTATAGAGCATGGATTGTAAAGAAGACTATAGGTTCATAGAAAGGTAGAGAGAATATGGTTTTTCCTAGCGAACAAGAACAGATTGAAAAATTTGAAAAGGATCATGTGGCCCAGCATTATTTTGAGGTTTTGCGTACCTTGATTTCTAAGAAGTCGGTCTTTGCCCAACAGGTGGGGCTCAAAGAAGTTGCTAACTATCTGGGTGAGATTTTCAAACGTGTTGGGGCTGAAGTGGAGATTGATGAGACTTATACGGCTCCCTTTGTCATGGCGCATTTCAAGAGTTCGCGTCCAGATGCTAAGACTCTGATTTTCTATAACCACTATGACACTGTGCCAGCGGATGGGGATCAGATCTGGACAGAGGATCCCTTTACTCTTTCAGTGCGCAATGGCTTCATGTATGGGCGTGGGGTTGACGATGATAAGGGTCATATCACAGCTCGTTTGAGTGCTTTGAGAAAATACATGCAGCACCATGATGATTTGCCTGTCAATATCAGTTTTATCATGGAGGGAGCGGAGGAATCCGCTTCGACAGACCTAGATAAGTATCTGGAAAAGCACGCTGATAAACTCCGTGGAGCAGATTTGTTAGTTTGGGAACAAGGGACCAAGAATGCCTTGGAGCAGCTAGAAATTTCTGGTGGAAATAAGGGGATTGTGACCTTTGATGCCAAGGTAAAAAGTGCGGATGTCGATATCCACTCTAGTTATGGTGGGGTTGTGGAATCAGCTCCTTGGTATCTCCTCCAAGCCCTACAGTCTCTTCGTGCCGCAGATGGCCGTATCTTGGTTGAAGGTTTGTACGAAGAAGTTCAAGAGCCAAATGAACGTGAATTGGCCTTGGTGGATACTTACGCCCAACGAAATCCAGGGGAAATCAGCCAGATTTATGGTTTGGAATTGCCTCTCTTACAAGAGGATCGCGCAGCCTTTCTAAAACGTTTCTTTTTTGAACCTGCTCTCAATATCGAAGGGATTCAGTCAGGTTACCAAGGACAAGGGGTTAAAACGATTTTGCCAGCAGAAGCCAGTGCTAAGCTAGAGGTTCGTTTGGTTCCTGGTCTAGAACCGCATGATGTTCTGGAAAAAATTCGGAAACAGCTAGACAAAAATGGCTTTGATAAGGTAGAATTATACTATACCTTGGGAGAGATGAGTTATCGCAGCGATATGAGCGCACCAGCCATTCTCAATGTAATCGAGTTGGCCAAGAAATTCTATCCACAGGGCGTTTCAGTCTTGCCGACGACAGCGGGGACAGGGCCTATGCATACGGTCTTTGATGCCCTAGAGGTGCCAATGGTGGCCTTCGGTCTAGGAAATGCCAACAGCCGAGACCACGGTGGAGATGAAAATGTGCGAATCGCCGATTACTACACCCATATTGAATTAGTAGAGGAGCTGATTAGAAGCTATGAGTAGAGATATTATCAAGTTAGATCAGATCGATGTGACTTTTCACCAAAAGAAGAGAACCATCACAGCGGTCAAGGATGTGACCATTCACATTCAAGAAGGGGATATCTACGGAATCGTTGGATATTCTGGAGCAGGGAAATCAACCCTTGTACGGGTGATTAATCTCTTGCAAAAACCATCTGCAGGGAAAATTACCATTGACGACGATGTGATTTTTGATGGCAAGGTGACCTTGACGGCTGAGCAGTTGCGTCGTAAACGTCAAGATATCGGAATGATTTTCCAGCATTTTAACCTCATGAGCCAAAAGACAGCAGAGGAGAATGTAGCCTTCGCCCTCAAACACTCTGGACTTAGCAAGGAAGAAAAGAAGGCTAAAGTAGCCAAGTTGTTGGACTTGGTTGGCTTGGCAGACCGTGCTGAAAACTACCCTTCACAACTATCTGGAGGGCAAAAACAGCGTGTGGCCATTGCGCGTGCTTTGGCAAATGATCCAAAAATCTTGATTTCAGACGAGTCAACTTCTGCCCTTGATCCTAAGACAACCAAGCAGATTTTGGCCTTGTTGCAAGATTTGAACCAAAAATTAGGCTTGACTGTTGTCTTGATTACGCATGAAATGCAGATTGTCAAAGACATTGCCAATCGTGTGGCAGTTATGCAGGATGGGCATTTGATTGAAGAGGGCAGTGTCCTTGAAATCTTCTCAGATCCTAAACAACCTTTGACTCAAGACTTTATCTCAACAGCTACAGGTATTGACGAAGCCATGGTCAAAATCGAGAAGCAAGAAATCGTGGAACACTTGTCTGAAAACAGCCTTTTGGTGCAACTCAAGTATGCAGGTGCTTCAACAGACGAGCCACTTTTGAATGAATTGTACAAGCATTATCAAGTAACGGCTAATATCCTCTATGGAAATATCGAAATTCTCGATGGTACTCCTGTTGGAGAATTAGTTGTGGTCTTGTCAGGTGAAAAAGCAGCGTTGGCAGGTGCCCAAGAAGCCATTCGTCAAGCAGGCGTACAACTAAAAGTATTGAAGGGAGGACAGTAAGATGGAATCATTGATTCAAACCTATTTGCCAAATGTCTATAAAATGGGTTGGGCTGGTCAGGCAGGCTGGGGAACAGCCATCTATCTAACTCTTTATATGACAGTTCTTTCTTTCATCATCGGAGGGTTCTTGGGGCTAGTGGCAGGTCTTTTCCTTGTTTTGACAGCGCCAGGTGGTGTCTTGGAAAATAAGGTCGTTTTCTGGATTTTAGATAAGATTACCTCTATTTTCCGTGCGGTACCATTTATCATTCTCTTGGCAGTCTTGTCACCCTTCTCTCATCTAATCGTAGGAACAAGCATTGGTCCAAATGCGGCTATCGTACCGCTATCTTTTGCAGTCTTTGCCTTCTTTGCCCGTCAAGTACAGGTTGTCTTGGCTGAGCTAGATGGTGGTGTTATTGAGGCGGCTCAAGCTAGCGGAGCGACATTCTGGGATATCGTAGGTGTTTACCTATCAGAAGGTCTTCCAGATTTGATCCGTGTGACAACTGTGACCTTGATTTCCCTTGTTGGGGAAACCGCTATGGCTGGGGCGGTTGGAGCTGGTGGTATCGGTAACGTAGCCATCGCTTATGGGTTTAACCGCTACAATCACGATGTAACTATCTTGGCAACCATCATTATCATTTTGATTATCTTTGCAATCCAATTCTTGGGAGACTTCTTGACCAAGAAATTGAGCCATAAATAAAAAAGAGCTAGGAAATCTGTACATCATTCATAGGAGTTGTCGTTATAGTCAAGACTTGAAATTTTCTGTACTGGTTGCTATCAACCGTTACTTTTATGAGTAAGAGAGTTAAGAATTGTGGGGAGTCAATATGCAAAATCTGGGAGAAGTTTTTAAAGAATTGAGAAAGAGTCGGAATGTATCTCTACAGGAGGCGACGGGAGGAGAGTTTACTTATTCCATGCTGAGCAAATTTGAGCGTGGAGAAGCAGACTTATCATCTATGAAATTGATTACTGCCTTAGATAACATCCACTCTGATTTGAATGAATTTATGTACTTGGTACGTGGTTTTTCTCAGAAAAAGGTTTTGGCTTTTCAAGAAAATCTTTGGGATTTATATGACAGAGAAGGGATTGATTCTCTCCATTCCTTGTATGAAGAGATGACTCAAAAGTATAGATCAAGTGGTGAAACAAGCTATCTTTTACAAATGATTCGTATCAAAAGCCTTCTTGTGTTTTTTGATTCAAAAATAAGGGCAACGGATGAAGAACTGACTTTTCTCTATGACTATTTTTTTACTATTGACATCTGGGGAAATTATGAATTGGAACTATTTTCAACGATTTCTACTTTGTTTCCTCTGCCCCTCTATTTTAAATATTCTAGGGAGATGTTACAAAAGACGGATTTATTAGGCTCTTTACCTAGTAACAAAGTTGGTATTGACACCATTTTAATTAATGGACTCTTTAAAGCGATAGAGGAAAAGGATAAATTAAAAGCAGATTATTTTATCTTTCAGATTGAAAAACGAGAATTGCCAGAATCTCAAGCTTATCTTAAAATCATTTATATGATTGCTAAAGGGTATTATGATACTATTTTTAATGTAAAAAATAAGGGTCTTGAGAAAATCCAGAGAGGCATTACAATCTTACAAGATTTAGAGTATGTAGATGGTGCAAGATACTATGAAAACTATTTTGCAAATCAGCTTTCAAATAAAGATTTGTAATATATTCTCGTTACATCGACTGATGAAAAATAAATAGCCTTGTAGATGGATTGATAATTAGTAGTTTCTAGGTGCTAGAGTTTCTTTTTTCAGAAAAAATATATTACAAAAAAGTGGGGAGCCCCACTTTTTTTGTTAGACTGGATTTAATAGAATACTCTTTGAAATGTGAGAAAGGCCTGTTATGAAACTATTCTTAAAACATCATTTATTTAGGATACTGACCTTCTCAAGGTTTTTGAGCTCAAGTGGAGCTTATATTTATAATCTGGTATTTATCGTTTATGCTGCGAGTCTACCCTTTAAAAATATAGCTGTATTTATGGCGAATATGATTACGATTTTACCTTTCCTATTTACTTTTTATGTTGGGATTAAGGCTGATCATACTCGGAATAAAGCAGGGACAATTATCTGGGTTGGTTGTGTGCAAAGTCTGCTATTTCTTTTGATTGCTAGTGTGATTCATGATCAGAACTTTGTAACGTTTGCTTTTATCTGTATGGTTAATATCTGTTCGGATATTTTATCAGATTACACAGCAGGCCTTCGCATGCCGATTATCCAGCATAATATTTCGGAAGATAAGCTCTATGAAGCTTATTCCTTTACTCAGTTTGTTTCCTATTTATCAAATCTAGGAGGTCAAGCCTTAGGAGTATGGTTACTCACAACCAGTCATCAAAATTTTTCTTTTGTTGCGATTGTGAATGCTGGCTTCTTTTTACTATCTTCTCTCATGTTGTTCAAAAATAGAAGAGAATTGACGCATTTGTCTGTAACGGTAGAGAATGAGTCGATTAGTTTACTTCAACAAGTTAAGGCAATCTATGCGGACATGGATGATATCTTTAGACAGAGAGAAAGTAAATCATTGTTTAAAATTATTCTTGTCATTTTGGTAATGAATACTTTGGGAGGAGCTGTTGGAGGTATTTATCACTTTTACTTATTAGACCATACTATCTATCATCTTAGCTATGCTCAGGCCCTATTTTTAATTGAATGTGTTAGCTTGGGAGGAGCTATTCTTGGTAGCCTAACTCCCCATGATTATTTTGGAAAATTGTCGTTTTCAAGTTTGCTATCGCTCAATGCAATTCTGTTTGTCTTGCTTGCTACTGCTAATATTTTAGATTTTTCTCCTCTAGTAGGTGTTGTTTGCTTAGCCTTTGTCATGTATTTGATGTCGAAATCAATGCCTAAATTAGATACTCTGTTATTGTCTAATTTGAGTGCGGATGTATTAGCTAGAAGTAATAATCTCTTGAGTATGATTTTTTCTTTAACATTACCTTTAGGGATGTCTGTATTTTCCTTCTTAGCTTTACAAGATATCAGGCTTTGTTGGTGGGTATTTTTGGTAGTGAGTGTGATAGGGTTGATTTTATCACTAGAAAAAAGAAGTTTTTCAGGTAAAAAATGTTAACCTAGGAAAATCAGGCTTACTAGAAGGTCTTCCAGATTTGATCCGCGTGACGACTGTGACCTTGATTTCCCTTGTTGGGGAAACAGCCATGGCGGGAGCAGTTGGAGCTGGTGGTATTGGTAACGTAGCTATCGCTTATGGATTTAACCGCTACAATCACGATGTGACGATTTTGGCAACCATTATTATCATTTTGATTATCTTTATAATCCAATTCTTGGGAGACTTCTTGACCAAAAAATTGAGCCATAAATAAAAAAGAGCCGTTTGGCTCTTTTTTATTAATCAGATTTTCTGTGAAAACTTTTTACTCAAGGCTTGTCCAATTAAGGCACCAACTAGGGCTCCGATGACAACACTTGCGATAAATAAAAGGATGGTTCCAGGATTTGGCGCAACCATGATACGGTCGATATATTCTTGTGATTTTCCTCTTGCTAGAAGGGTTGCCATATAGGCTTTGGGCGTAATCCACATGAGTAGAATTGGTCCTGATGTGCTAAAGGCAAAGAGTATGAAAGAAAGGAAATTCTTAGTTTGGTCCTTGTATTTTCCGAGGTTAGCTACTGCATCTGCTAGGAGACCACAGATAATTCCAGGAAGGAAGGCACCGGCACCGTGTTTAGTTCCCAAGAAAAAGAGAGCAATAACAAGGCCGATAGTGGTAATGGCTCCAAAGCGCGGAACTTTTGCGACTAGGATCATATAGACGCTACCGCCTACAAGGCCAGTAAAGGCAGGCGCATAAAACATGTTTCCAGTTTGGTCAAAGAGATTGCCCAAAAGGACACCAATCCCCATGCAGAGGAAGTAAAGAACTGCAAAGAGCAGTGTAGTTAAGATAGATTTCTTCATGAATTGTCTCCTGATAATTTTCTCACAATTCTCATTGTACCACGGTTTGATGGGATTGTAAATGGATACTAGAAGTTTTTGAAAACGCTTGAAATATGATATAATAGTTTCATAGTTATTTTTAGGAGGATATCATGGGGAGATTTTTAGACTTTGTCTTTAATCGTTTCTTTTTAGGGATGATTGCGACAGCCTTCTTTTGGCTATTAACATTGGCAGGAGGGATTATCCTTGGTCTAGCGCCGGCTAGTGCCACCCTGATGAGCCTGTATGCAGAACATGGTTATAGCTTTCGGGAATATAGTTTGAAGGAGGCGTGGTCTCTTTATAAGCAAAATTTCGTCTCAAGCAACCTGATTTTCTATAGCTTTTTAGGGGTGGCTCTAGTTTTGGTCTATGGCCTGTATCTCTTGGTGCAATTGCCTCATCAGACTATTATTCATTTGATTGCGACCTTTTTGAATGTTCTAGTAGTTGCCCTGATCTTTTTGGCTTATACAGTATCTTTAAAATTACAAGTTTATTTTGATTTGTCCTATCGAAATAGTCTCAAACTATCCTTGATTGGCATCTTTATGAGCTTAGCGGCTGTGGCCAAGGTTCTCCTTGGGACAGTGCTACTTGTGGCAATTGGTTACTATATGCCTGCCCTACTTTTCTTTGTAGGAATTGGGATGTGGCATTTCTTTATCAGTGATATGTTGGAGCCGGTCTATGAAAGTATCCATGAAAAATTGGCGACAAAATAGAATGAAGCAGTTTTGGCTACATACGCTTCTAAGAACCTACAGTTCAGTTATGATGATTATTATTGCAAGTTTTGCAATCTTACTCTCTTACGCTGACTGGGATTCACGGGAAAAGGAAGCTCAAAGAGTAGCCCAACGTGTAACCACTCGAACAGTCGAAGAGGTGGAGTATTATTATCGCGAGTCAGCCCAGCTAGCTCAAGATTTAGTAGCCAATCAAGACCGTATACAAGGGGTTTATAAGTACTTTAGTTTGTCAACTTCTGAGTATTTTTATTGGCTGTTGGAGCATCAAGCAGCTTCGTCAACTTCTATTTCTCTATATGAAAACATTGATGATCTTTATGTCCAAAATGACTATATAACGGGTGTTGCAATCGTCTTGCAGGACTTTAAAGAAGTTTATGTTTCGAGCAGAAACGAGAGAGGTGGTCATACGGTACTTGCGGAAGGCTTTAAACCGGAGGCCAATAGTTTTGGAGTGCCTATTTTAGACCCAGCGACGGATCAATCTATAGGGGTTGTTTATATCTCCTTGGATCCAGAAATCTTGTACCATGCTGTGGACAATACCCGAGGTCATATCCCGATGGCTGTGACTGTGACATCGCCTTTTGATACGGAGATTTTTCATATTGGTGAGAGAGTCAATAGGGAGCATGAAAACTGGTTTGTTGGTGTTACCTCTCATGGCTATCAGGTTCAGGTGGCAGTTCCCAAAAATTTTGTTTTACAAGGAACGGTGACCAGCTCAGCTTTGATTGTGGGTTTGAGCCTTCTCTTTATTGTCATTCTCTATCTGACTTTGAGGAAGACTTTTGCTAATTACCAAAAGCAGGTAGTGGATTTGGTGGATTCCATCCAAGCTATTGCCCAAGGAGAGGAAGGCCTTCGCATTGATACGCTTAAAAAGGATCAGGAATTACTCCTAATCGCAGAGACGACCAATGATATGCTGGATCGCTTGGAAAAGAATATCCATGATATTTATCAGTTAGAGCTTAGTCAAAAAGATGCCAATATGCGAGCCTTGCAGGCGCAAATCAATCCTCATTTTATGTACAATACGCTGGAGTTCTTGCGCATGTATGCAGTTATGCAAAGTCAAGATGAGTTGGCAGATATCATTTATGAGTTCAGTAGTCTTTTGCGTAACAATATTTCCGACGAAAGAGAAACTCTTCTCAAACAGGAATTAGAATTTTGTCGTAAATATAGCTATCTCTGCATGGTTCGCTATCCCAAGTCCATTGCCTATGGTTTCAAGATAGATCCAGGGTTAGAAAATATGAAGATTCCTAAGTTTACCTTACAACCTCTGGTAGAAAATTATTTCGCGCATGGTGTTGACCACAGACGGACAGATAATGTGATTAGCATTAAAGCTCTTAAACGAGATGGTTTTGTGGAAATTTTAGTGGTAGATAATGGCCGTGGTATGTCGGCTGAAAAACTGACAAGTATTCGAGAAAAATTAAGTCAGAGACATTTTGAACACCAAGCCAGTTACAGTGATCAAAAGCAGTCTATCGGGATTGTCAATGTCCATGAGCGTTTTGTGCTCTATTTTGGGGATCGATATGCTATTACTATAGATTCTGCAGAGCAAGCAGGTGTTCAGTATCGTATTACAATTCAAGATGAGTAGAAAGGGAGAAAATGTATAAAGTATTATTAGTAGATGATGAGTACATGGTGACAGAAGGTCTGAAACGTTTGATTCCCTTTGATAAGTGGGATATGGAGGTCGTCGCAACAGCCAGTCATGCCGATGAAGCCCTAGAATATGTTCATGAAAATCCTGTCGATGTGGTCATTTCCGATGTCAATATGCCCGACAAAACAGGGCTTGATATGATTCGAGAGATGAAAGAAATCTTACCAGATGCTGCCTATATCTTGCTCTCAGGTTATCAGGAGTTTGATTACGTAAAAAAAGCCATGAACCTTAGTGTTGTGGACTATCTGGTCAAGCCTGTTGATAAGGTAGAGTTGGGAAATCTGCTGGAGAAGATTGCAGGTCAGCTAGGCGAGAGAGGAAAGAAAAGTCAGACCCTCAGTCAAGATTTAGACGAGGCTGGATTTGTTAGTTATTTAGGGGATAAGGAGAATTGGTGGATAGGTCTATCCAAGGAAAAACAAGGCTCCTTCACCATTCCCTACTATGTCTTGGGTCAAGACTGGCAGATTTTTATTTCTGATCAACCCCTAGATGGTTTAGTCGTTACTCCCTTTGAAGCTCCCTATCAAGAACACTTTGAACGCTGGAAGCTGAATGCTGAGAAAGCCCTCTTTTACGGTTCTGTAAATCTAAAACAGTCTGAGAGTCTCTTTGCCTATTACGAACCGATTTATAGGGTTATCATTCAGGGGAATCTCAATCAAATCGTGGAAGAGTTGAACCTTTTGGAGAAGGTGGTTCTTGAAAATACACCGCGTGTTCCCATTACCAAACAGCTTTTTATCCAGTTTATCATGGATGTCTTTCATTTGTTTGAACATCTAAAGGCTGATGATATGACGGACATTGTCAAAACCATTCATGCTATTCAAACCTTCGATGAATTGGTTCCTTATATCAAGGAAACTCTGACCCGATTTTTTGGGCAATATCGTATGAATGAGAATGTGGTCAGTGTGCTAGAAGTCATTGGGCGTGATTATCAAAAAGAACTTTCCCTCAAGGATATCAGTAAGGATCTCTTTATCAATCCTGTCTATCTGGGGCAGTTGATTAAGCGAGAAACCAATTCGACCTTCGCAGAGTTACTAAATAAACAACGCATCAAGGCTGCCCAACAACTTTTGCTTTCAACTAGTGACAGTATTGAAGATATTTGTTATGCTGTTGGTTACAGTAATGTTGGATATTTCTATAAAGTGTTCCGAAAATTGTGCGGGAAATCGCCAAAAGCCTACCGAAAACAGGTAGAAACGACATTATAAAATTTGTATCCCTTTACAAAAAGTGCTATAATATCAATAATAATATCAGGAGGTTCTATTATGAAAAAGAAACCAATTTATCTATGGGTCTTGCTAATCTTGTCTGCTCTTATTTCAGCTACGTCTCTGTTTGGAATGTTGAGTCCCTTACCTAGCAAAGAAGCTCTTCGTGCCGCTCAGAAACAAGTTGCAGGGGTCAGTGCTCAGCAATTAGAAGACCAGCTCAATTACACCTATAGAGTAGCAGAATCAACTCATTCTATTTTTAATATGGCCTTGATTGTGCTATCTGCTATTTTAGTGGGAGTAGCGATTGTCTTCCTTGTTCGTAAGAATTTGCAGTATGCAAACTATACTTATGTCGGCTATGTTTTGCTAGCTATTATTGGTTCAATTTATAGCTATGTGACTTTGCAAGACGCTGTGCAGTTGGTTCAAGATGAAACTATGCGTTTAGGGATAAGTGTTGTTTCAAAAGCTGTTAGCATTCTCTATATCGTCATCAATGTTCTCTTCCTAGCCCTTGTCTTCTATAAGATGTGGCGTCAACAGAAAGCCTTGGCAGAAGAAGAGGAAACAGAAGAACTTACCTAAGTATTGACAAAAAATAACTATCAAGTTACAATCTTGATAGTTATTTTTCGATTATAGATAAAATCATGGAGGTACATATGAAGACAATTTCTTTAGTTTATATTAGTCTGAGTGGCAACACTGAAAGTTTTGTGACGCGCTTGAAAGACTATCTCTTGTCCCAGTACGAGGGAATTGAGGTTCAAAAGATTCATATCAAGGATTTGGTCAAAGAAGGCCAAGATTTCTATGAAATGGACCATCCTTATGTCGCTTTTTTACCGACCTACCTAGAAGGTGGGAATGGCGTTGATAACGGAGATATCGAGATATTGACAACACCAGTGGGGGATTTTATCGCTTATGGTGACAATGCTAGTAAGTGTTTTGGTGTGGTTGGTTCAGGAAATCGTAACTTTAATAACCAATACTGCCTGACAGCCAAGCAATACAGTCAACGTTTTGGTTTCCCTGTCTTGGCTGACTTTGAAATGCGGGGCATGCTGGGAGATATCAAGCATGTGGCTGCAATTATTGCGGATTTGTATGAGTTAGAAAGTTAAGCTTAGGCTTGGCTTTTTTATTATTCCAAGTGGTTTTATCAGCACTATTACTTTTTATGAGCCAAGAGTTGATTGATGTGGTCTACTTTTTTTGCTTCTCTTTTATAGAGAATAACCCAGATGATAAGGTAGACGATCGCAAACTCTGGAATGAGCTGGAGATAGAAGGTCCAGTGGAAGGGGAACCAACCAGCCAGAGTCGCTAGTGGGACAAAGCCAGCCAACATGAGGAAGAAATGGGAAAGCGTTGCACGGAGCAAGCTCCAGTCACGGCTGAATAATCGTTTACCAAAGTTGAAGAGAATACCGATGGCTGCCCAGATAAGAGTACAGTAGAGCAAGATTAGGGCACCGTGAACTTGATGTTGAGTCATTACTTGGCCGACGAGAGATTCAGGGCTAAGTGGAGCGTAGGTATTTGGTGCATAAATGAGTGAAAAGATGATAGAGAGGATGAGACCGATGAGGACACCAGTAGCTGCGTCGTGGAAGATTTGTTTTTTCATAGTTCTAATTTCTCCTTGATGGTTTTTAGGTAACGGCGTGAAGAGTAGGTAAAGATTTCGTTTTTCAAGAAAATTTCTACTAGGCCGTTGGGGGTGAGCATGAGATGAGAGATGGAATCGATATTGATGATTTCTGATTGGGAAATTTGGATAAAATTGGTTGGCAGAATTTCAAGGACCTGATAGAGTCGCAAATCAATGCTGTAGGTCTGACTCGCGGTTTCTGCTAGAACCTTCCGATTCTCGATATAGAAGCGTTGAATCTTGCTAATCTCAACGAGATAGACCTGATTATCGATTTTCCCTTTGATTTTTTCTGTTAGATCCAGATTTTCTGCGAACTCGATGACTTTCTGGACTTTTTCGGTCGGCTGAGGAGTTTGGACAATCAGCTTTTCCTCCTCGTAAGTCTCCTTAATCTGTAGTTCTACTTTCATAAATTTCCCTCCTTTTCAGTTATACAAGGTTGTGATCACTTCCTGTACACCTTTATTAAACACTATTTTACGGTCCGTGGCAAGAGCTTTTGCCTATGTGGACAGATTTAGCGTCTATGTGGCATTTGCTTTTTCTGGTAACATCTGAAATATGGTATAATAGCACTAATCAATTTCTAGGAAAATAGATATAGAAAGGGGCTGAAAGATGTCTCATATTATTGAATTGCCAGAGGTGCTGGCAAACCAGATCGCGGCAGGAGAGGTCATTGAACGTCCTGCCAGTGTGGTTAAAGAGTTGGTAGAAAATGCCATTGATGCGGGTTCTAGTCAGATTATCATCGAGATTGAGGAAGCTGGCCTCAAGAAAATCCAAATCACCGATAATGGTCATGGAATTGCCCACGATGAGGTGGAATTGGCCTTGCGTCGCCATGCAACCAGTAAGATAAAAAATCAAGCAGACCTCTTTCGGATTCGAACGCTCGGATTTCGAGGTGAAGCCCTACCCTCTATCGCTTCTGTCAGTGTCTTGACTCTGTTGACTGCGGTGGATGGTGCGAGTCATGGGACCAAGATCGTTGCGCGTGGGGGTGAAGTTGAGGAAGTCATCCCAGCGACTAGTCCTGTAGGAACCAAGGTTTGTGTGGAGGACCTCTTTTTCAACACACCTGCACGTCTCAAGTATATGAAGAGCCAGCAAGCGGAGTTGTCTCATATCATTGATATCGTCAATCGTCTGGGATTGGCTCATCCCGAGATTTCTTTTAGTTTAATCAGTGATGGCAAGGAAATGACGCGTACAGCAGGGACTGGTCAACTGCGTCAAGCCATCGCAGGGATTTACGGTTTGGCGAGTGCCAAGAAGATGATTGAAATTGAGAACTCTGACTTAGATTTCGAAATTACAGGTTTTGTTTCATTGCCTGAATTGACACGAGCAAATCGTAACTATATCAGTCTCTTCATCAATGGCCGTTATATTAAGAACTTCCTGCTTAATCGTGCTATTTTGGATGGTTACGGAAGCAAGCTTATGGTGGGCCGTTTTCCACTGGCTGTCATTCACATCCATATCGACCCTTATCTAGCGGATGTCAATGTGCATCCGACCAAGCAAGAAGTGCGAATTTCCAAGGAAAAAGAACTGATGACGCTGGTTTCAGAAGCTATCGCAAAGAGTCTCAAGGAGCAAACTTTGATACCTGATGCCTTGGAAAATCTTGCCAAATCGACTGTGCGCAATCGTCAAAAGGTGGAGCAGACCATTCTCCCACTCAAAGAAAATACGCTCTACTATGAGAAAACAGAGCCGATAAGATCCAGCCAAGCTGAGGTGGCTGATTATCAGGTGAATCTGACTGAAGAGAAACAGGATTTAACCCTGTTTGCCAAGGAAACCTTGGACCAATTGACCAAGCCAGCAAAACTGCATTTTGCAGAGAGAAAACCTGCTAACTACGATCAGCTAGATCACCCAGAGTTAGACCTTGCGAGTCTTGATAAGGCTTATGACAAGCTGGAGCGAGAAGAATCATCAAGCTTCCCAGAGTTGGAATTTTTCGGGCAAATGCACGGGGCTTATCTCTTTGCCCAAGGGCGAGATGGGCTCTATATCATAGACCAGCACGCGGCTCAGGAACGGGTCAAGTACGAGGAGTACCGTGAAAGCATTGGCAATGTTGACCAGAGCCAGCAGCAACTCCTAGTGCCCTATATCTTTGAATTTCCAGCGGATGATGCCCTCCGTCTCAAGGAAAGAATGCCTCTTTTAGAGGAAGTGGGCGTCTTTCTAGCAGAGTATGGAGAAAATCAATTTATCCTGCGTGAACATCCTATTTGGATGGCAGAAGAGGAAATTGAGTCTGGTATCTATGAAATGTGTGACATGCTCCTCTTGACCAAGGAAGTTTCTATCAAGAAATACCGAGCAGAGCTGGCTATTATGATGTCCTGCAAGCGGTCTATCAAGGCCAACCATCGCATCGATGACCACTCCGCCAGACAACTCCTCTATCAGCTCTCTCAATGTGACAATCCTTACAACTGTCCCCACGGACGTCCTGTTTTGGTGCATTTCACCAAGTCGGATATGGAAAAAATGTTCCGACGAATTCAGGAGAATCATACCAGCCTTCGAGAGTTGGGGAAATATTAAACTAAAAGGAAAACTATGTACGAATATTTAAAAGGAATCATTACCAAAATCACTGCCAAATATATTGTTCTTGAAACCAATGGTATCGGTTATATCCTGCATGTAGCCAACCCCTATGCTTATTCAGGTCAGGTTAATCAGGAGGCTCAGATTTATGTGCATCAGGTTGTGCGGGAGGACGCCCATCTGCTTTATGGATTTCGCTCAGAAGACGAAAAAAAGCTCTTTCTCAGTCTGATTTCGGTCTCTGGGATTGGTCCTGTGTCAGCTCTTGCTATTATCGCTGCTGATGACAATGCTGGCTTGGTTCAAGCCATTGAAACCAAGAACATCACCTACTTGACCAAATTCCCTAAAATTGGCAAGAAAACAGCCCAGCAGATGGTGCTGGACTTGGAAGGCAAGGTGGTAGTTGCAGGAGATGACCTTCCTGCCAAGGTGGCAGTGCAAGCTAGCGCTGAAAACCAAGAATTGGAAGAAGCCATGGAAGCCATGTTGGCACTGGGCTACAAGGCAACAGAGCTCAAGAAAATCAAGAAATTCTTTGAAGGAACGACAGATACAGCTGAGAACTATATCAAGTCGGCCCTTAAAATGTTGGTCAAATAGGAGCAGAGCATGACAAAACGTTGTTCGTGGGTCAAGATGACCAATCCGCTCTACATTGCCTATCATGATGAGGAGTGGGGTCATCCCCTCCATGATGACCAAGCATTGTTTGAGTTATTGTGTATGGAAACCTATCAAGCGGGCCTGTCTTGGGAAACGGTGCTCAACAAACGCCAAGCTTTCCGAGAAGCCTTTCATGGCTATCAAATTCAAGCAGTCGCAGAGATGACCGACACCGAATTGGAAGCCTTGCTGGAGAATCCAACCATTATCCGAAATCGAGCCAAGATTTTTGCTACACGCGCTAACGCCCAAGCCTTTCTATGGTTACAGGCAGAATATGGCTCTTTTGATGCCTATCTTTGGTCTTTTGTTGAGGGGAAAACGATTGTTAACGATGTTCCCGATTACCGCCAAGCCCCAGCTAAAACACCTTTGTCTGAAAAAATGGCTAAAGATCTCAAAAAACGAGGCTTTAAGTTTACAGGACCAGTCGCCGTCTTGTCTTTTCTACAAGCAGCAGGGCTGGTTGATGACCACGAGAATGATTGTGAGTGGAAAAGCGGTCATTAGTATGTACAGGTAACTAGCATATCTGAGAATATAGAAAAAAGCTGAGAAACTCTTCCCAGCTTTATTTGTTATAGTCAAAGCGAATGACTTGCTCCTGTGCATCTACATGGGCATGGACTCCAAAGGGTACAATGGCTCTTGGAGTTGCGTGGCCGACATTTAGATTATAGATAATCGGGATATTGCTGTCAATAATATCCAATAGTGCCTCTTTATAGTCGTCATAGAAAGTTTCATCCATAGGTTTTCCGACCAGGAGTCCACTGATGGCCTCGAATATACCAGTGTTCTTTAAAGTCTGCAACATCTTTTTGAAGTCTTCTGGCTCAGGCTTTTCTTCGCTTGTTTCTAGCAATAGGATTTTTCCTTCCCAGTCTGACAAGTCAGGGAAAAGTTTGTATTTTTGGCAGAGCTCCGTGCTGTCTGCGTATCGAGAGTTGTCAAAGATATCGTAGAGAGATTCGAGGCAACCACCGAGGATTTCTCCCTCGAACTGGGCATTTCCTTGTAACAAGTCAAAACCAGTATTTGTATGATTGATACGAGGTGTTCCTAGAGCCTTGGGACTGAAGTCAGTTCGTTCCTCATACCAAACGTGACTAGGGCGGATTTCTGAGATTCTTCCAGTCTCAATCAATTCTTTAAAGTAGTGAAAGCTATAGGGCAACATCTCCTTGTCCAATTCACAAATGTCTGCTAAAAAGGATTGACCATAAAAAGTTTTAACACCTAGTTTATGCAACATGAGATGGTTCATGGTTGTATCCGAGAAGCCAAGAAAAATTTTTTGTTTGATAACCTTTTGTAGTTGGTCATTTTCAAAAAGATAAGGTAGTAAGCGATAGGTGTCGTCTCCACCGATGGCGCATAGGATCATGTCGATACTATCATCAGAAAAGGCATGAATCAAATCCTCTGCACGCGCTTCAGGATGGTCCTTGATAAAGTCTAAACCATTTAGCGAATGGGGCAAAAAGATAGGATTGAGTCCCAGGTCCTTGAGACGTTGGACACCCAAGTCCACTTCGTGTTTGACAAAGTCTTCTCCGATAATGCCACTAGATAAACTAACAATACCAATAGTAGAAATCATATTTTATCCTCCTAGAAATAGATTGAGCCTATTTTATCACAAAAGATTAGATAGAGCTATGTGGGATTTCAGAAGAATTCTTTAAAATCCAAAAAGTAAGTGAAAAAGCAACCGCACCTGCAGTTGCTTTTTATACATACTATTAGATTTGTTAGAGTGAAGTCAAAAAAGTGATTCCACCTAAAATAACACCGGCTGAATTTGGAATGATTAGTATCCAATCCTTCTTAGGTTCCTTTGTCCATCCATAAATAACCCAGATTAAGCAAGATATAGCAGCTGATAAAGGTTGAAATGGTTGAGCTTTATTTCCCTGTAAATTAGCGATAATTTGAGGTATGTAGGCAATAAATACTATAATTCCAATAAAGGCACCAATGGAGCCTACGATTCGATTAATTTTTTGTTTTGTCATATTTCCCTCCAATTATAGAGTATCAAAATAATTGTATATAGGCAAGGAATATGCTCATTTGTTGTTATTCTCTGTACAAAATAGAATAAAATGTTTACATTTATGTTTTATAAAGTATAAATGTACTGAATTTTAGATAGAGTTAAATATTTTTTACATGATTGTTTAAAGATTAAAAAATCATGGTTCTTATGATGTTGAACCATGATATGTTTCCGTTCTTCTTAATAACGTGTTGGTCCTGCACTTGCGCTACGGATATTCAAGCGTTTCTTGAGATAGAAGCGAAGGGCTAGGAGGGCTGCTCCGATAATAGCCAGTGGCAATGGAGCAAGTACTGGGTTAAGGCTAGCTGGTAGGAAGCTTGTCGCAAAGAAGACAAGCAACCAAAGGAACATAGAAGCTAGGATAACCAGTACAGATTTCCAGAAAGGTGGGCGTTGACTGCGATCCATGTCTGGTCCATAATATTGGTAAACAAAGTAGTACATCAAGTAGAAGGCAAATCCACCAACCAGTCCAACTAATAGGAGGGTGATCAAACCGTAACCGATAGCTTGGTCTGCTGAGAAGAAGGTTGTGAGGGCGCTGATAAGGGCAAAGAGGCTAGTGATGAAAAGGGCTGAATCCATAATCATGAGTTTTGGATCATCATTTTCTTTTGGATGCTCTTTTTCATATTGTTCCTTGACAGTGAAACTATGAGCCCAGTGGGTCGGTGCGCCATAGAGGGAACGAGCAGTCGTACCCTTGGCTTGCTCTTCAAGGATTTTGGGAATGACTTCCTCAAAAATAGCCTTGATTTCAGCGTCTGTTTTCCCATCTTTGATGAATTGTTGGGTAGCGATATGGACAAACTCTTGGTTTTTCTTGGTTAATTTTTGTAGATCAATTTGAGACATAGGAACTCCTCTTAGAACCATTTTTTATGGATGAGATAGAGAGTGAGCGAGACACTCATAGCAAAGGCGATAAAGACGATTAACCAGAAGGCATTTGGCTCTCCGTTTAGGGGGATTTCATTATCCTTAAAGTTCATCCCGTAGGCAGAAAAGACCATGGTTGGGATGGACATGACGATGGTCACAAGGGCCAAGGTTTTCATGATGTTGTTCTGGTTGTTAGAAATGATAGAGGCGAAGGTCTCTGTCATAGAATGCAAGACGTTTCCATAAATGTCTGCCATCTCGATAGCCTGTTGGGTTTCAATCAAGGTATCTTCAAGCAGGTCTTCGTCCTCAAGGTATTTCTTGATATTGCTGGTTGAGCTGGTCAATTTCTTAATCACACGCTCATTTGTTTTGAGGGAGGCCTTGAAATAGACGATGGTTTTTTCCAATTCCATGAGCTCAATCAATTCTTCATTACGAGTTGATTGATGCAGTTGACTTTCAATTTGTTCACTCTTACGATCAATCGAACGAAGGGCTGTTAGGTAGAGCTCTGCATTGCGATAAAGAATCTGAAAGATAAAACGCGAACGCATGAAAGTGTAGAAATTACGCAAACGACGGTTGATAAAGACATCAAGGACTGGTAATGGTTCCAAACACGTAGTGATAATGGTTTCCTCAGTGATGATAATACCAAGCGGGATGGTTACGTAGTAGGTGCGATTATTTCTTTCTTCTGTGACCGGCACGTCAACGATAATCAGGGTATACTCGTCTTCAATCGTAATACGAGACATTTCTTCCGCATCGAGCGGTGCTCGAAGATCGGCAATATCGATATCGAAGGCGTTGGCGATTTCGAGTGATTCATTTTGAGTTGGATTGACGAGATTGATCCAAGTACCCGGTTCAAGCGTATCGATCTCTTTAAATTCAGTTGTTGTAGAGAGAAAAACTTGTTTCATATCCCTTATCCTTTCTCATTTTTCAGATTTTTTCACACCGTACTATTATACTACAAAATCGGCCTTTTGGGTAATAGAATCTCACTTTTTTTGGTATAATGGTAAGCAATAATGGACTAGAAAGAACAAAGATGCAAGATAAAATTGTCATTCATGGGGCGCGTGCCCATAATTTAAAAAATATTGACGTGGAGATTCCACGAGACAAGCTAGTTGTTGTGACTGGTTTGTCAGGTTCAGGGAAATCCAGTCTGGCCTTTGATACCCTCTATGCGGAGGGACAACGTCGCTATGTGGAGAGTTTGTCAGCCTATGCTCGTCAGTTCTTGGGGAATATGGAGAAGCCTGATGTAGATGCTATTGATGGTCTCAGCCCAGCTATTTCTATCGACCAGAAAACGACTAGTAAAAACCCTCGCTCGACGGTTGGAACCACGACTGAAATCAATGACTATCTGCGTCTCCTCTACGCACGTGTGGGGACGCCTTACTGTATCAACGGGCATGGAGCTATCAAGGCTTCTTCTGTGGAGCAAATCGTGGATAAGGTTTTAGAATTGCCTGAACGCCAGCGCTTGCAGATTTTGGCCCCTGTCATCCGCAAGAAAAAAGGCCAACATAAGAGTGTTATCGAGAAGGTTCAGAAAGATGGGTATGTTCGTGTCCGTGTGGATGGGGAAGTCTATGATGTGACCGAAGTGCCAGAGTTATCCAAGAGCAAGCAACACAATATTGATGTCGTAGTTGACCGTATTGTCATCAAGGAGGGTATTCGTAGTCGTCTCTTTGATTCCATTGAGGCTGCCCTTCGTATCGCTGAAGGTTATGTCATTATCGACACTATGGACGACTCTGAGTTGTTGTTCTCTGAGCATTATGCCTGTCCAGTTTGTGGCTTTACTGTTCCAGAGTTAGAGCCTCGCCTCTTCTCTTTCAATGCTCCTTTTGGCTCTTGTAGTGAGTGTGACGGCTTGGGCATCAAGCTGGAGGTGGATACTGATTTGGTAGTGCCAGATGCCAGCAAAACGCTACGTGAGGGGGCGCTAGCACCTTGGAATCCTATCTCATCCAACTACTATCCAAACATGCTAGAGCAGGCTATGACAGCCTTTGGAGTGGATATGGATAAGCCTTTTGAGGACTTGTCAGAAGAGGATACGAACTTGATTCTCTATGGGTCAGATGGCAAGGAATTCCATTTCCACTATGAGAATGAATTTGGTGGTGTGCGCGATATTGACATTCCTTTTGAGGGAATTGTCAATAATATCAAGCGTCGCTATCACGAGACAAACAGCGATTACACCCGCACCCAGATGCGCCTCTACATGAATGAGCTGACCTGCGGAACCTGTCACGGTTACCGTCTCAATGATCAGGCCTTGTCTGTCCGTGTGGGTGGCGAGCAAGGGCCACATATCGGAGAAATTTCAGACCTGTCTATCGCAGACCACTTAGACTTGGTGAGCCAGCTGACCTTGTCTGAAAATGAAGCCATCATCGCTCGTCCCATTCTCAAGGAAATCAAGGATCGTTTGACCTTCCTTAATAACGTGGGTCTTAACTATCTGACCCTGTCACGTTCGGCAGGAACTCTTTCAGGTGGGGAAAGTCAGCGTATTCGCTTGGCGACCCAGATTGGTTCTAACCTATCAGGTGTTCTTTATATTCTAGACGAGCCGTCAATCGGTCTTCACCAGAGGGATAATGACCGTCTGATTGCCAGTCTCAAAAAGATGCGTGACTTGGGCAATACTCTTATCGTGGTGGAACATGACGAAGATACCATGCGTGAGGCTGATTATCTGATTGACGTTGGTCCTGGTGCGGGTGTTTTTGGTGGGGAGATTGTTGCGGCAGGTACGCCCAAACAGGTAGCTCGTAACAGTAAGTCTATCACAGGCCAGTACTTGTCAGGCAAACGTGCCATTCCAGTACCAGAAGAACGCCGTGTTGGTAATGGTCGTTTTATCGAGGTGACGGGAGCGCGTGAGAACAACCTGCAAAATGTCACAGCTCGCTTCCCACTAGGAAAATTCATCGCAGTGACAGGGGTGTCGGGCTCAGGGAAATCGACCCTAATCAATAGCATTCTCAAAAAAGCTATTGCCCAGAAGCTCAACCGCAATTCAGACAAACCTGGTAAGTTTAAAACGATTACAGGGATTGAGCATGTAGACCGCTTGATTGATATTGATCAGAGCCCTATCGGACGAACGCCGAGGTCTAACCCTGCTACCTATACGGGAGTTTTTGACGATATACGTGACCTCTTTGCCCAGACAAATGAGGCTAAGATTCGTGGTTACAAAAAGGGACGTTTCAGTTTCAATGTCAAGGGTGGTCGTTGTGAAGCCTGCTCAGGTGACGGGATTATCAAGATTGAGATGCACTTCTTGCCAGATGTTTACGTGGCTTGTGAAGTCTGCCACGGGACTCGCTACAATAGTGAAACCCTAGAAGTTCATTACAAGGAAAAGAATATCTCGCAGGTCTTGGACATGACTGTCAATGATGCGGTGGAATTTTTCCAACACATTCCGAAAATTCAACGCAAACTTCAGACCATCAAGGATGTAGGGCTAGGCTATGTGACGCTAGGTCAACCAGCTACCACTCTTTCTGGGGGAGAAGCCCAGCGTATGAAGCTGGCTAGCGAACTCCACAAACGCTCGACAGGCAAGTCATTCTATATTCTGGATGAACCGACGACAGGACTCCATACAGAGGATATCGCTCGCTTGCTCAAGGTTTTAGCTCGCTTTGTTGACGATGGCAATACAGTCCTTGTTATCGAGCACAATTTAGACGTTATCAAGACAGCAGACCATATTATTGACTTGGGACCTGAGGGCGGTGTCGGTGGTGGAACCATCATCGCAACAGGAACTCCAGAAGAAGTAGCGGCCAATGAAGCCAGCTACACAGGACAGTATTTGAAAGGAAAGTTACATCATGAATAAACGTGTACAAGCATTTCTAGCTAAAATGCAAGAAAAAGAACTAGATGGCATCATCATCAATAACCTTAAAAACGTCTATTACCTTACTGGTTTTTGGGGCTCAAACGGAACAGTCTTTATCAGCCGTGACCGTCAGGTCTTGGTGACAGACTCTCGCTATATCATTGCAGCTAAGCAAGAAACCAGTGGCTTTGAGATTGTGGCAGACCGTGATGAATTGGCTGTCATTGCAGGAATTGTCAAGGACATGGGCTTGTCTCGTATCGGTTTTGAAGATGAGATTTCAGTGTCTTATTATCACCGTATGCAGGCAACCTTTGAAGGAATTGACTTGCTTCCACAAACTCAGTTTGTCGAAGGTCTTCGAATGATTAAGGACGAGGCAGAGATTGCAGCTATTCGCAAGGCTTGTTCTATCTCAGACCAAGCTTTCCGCGATGCGCTTGACTTTATCAAACCAGGAAAGACTGAGATTGAGATTGCCAACTTCCTTGACTTCCGTATGCGTGAGTTGGGAGCATCTGGCTTGTCTTTTGATACGATTCTAGCTAGTGGTATCAACTCTTCCAAACCTCATGCTCATCCTATGCACAAACCAGTGGAGCTGGGAGAAGCCATTACTATGGACTTCGGTTGCCTTTATGACCACTATGTCAGTGATATGACACGGACTATCTATCTGGGGCATGTCAGCGACGAGCAGGCGGAGATTTACAATACGGTTTTGAAAGCCAACCAAGCCTTGATTGACCAGGCTAAGGCAGGATTAGGTTTCCGAGACTTTGACAAAATCCCTCGTGATATTATTATCGAGGCGGGCTATGGCGACTACTTTACCCACGGTATTGGACACGGTATTGGGCTGGATATTCATGAGGAACCTTACTTTAGCCAAACTTCTACAGAAATTATTAAGGCAGGTATGGCCTTGACCGATGAACCAGGTATCTATATAGAAGGCAAATACGGTGTTCGTATCGAGGATGATATCTTGATTACAGAGACCGGTTGTGAATTGTTGACCCTAGCTCCAAAAGAGTTGATAGTTATCTAAGAGTTAAACAACTCAAATGATTGACTTTTAAATTTTAAAGGTTTATACTGAAAAACGAAAACGGTAGGTGAGGCTACCATAGGGATACGGATGACTACCGCAAAGCAGTGGAGACACTACTCGTTGGTCAACAGTCCTGGTCGCGAAGGCCAAGACTAAGCTCATTACATTGCCCTATGGAGTTAAAGCTTGAACGAAAAACAGATAATTAGTTTTTTAATCCTGCCATTTTATGGTGGGATTTTCTACTGTTTAAATCAAAGAAAGGAGATAGACGATGCAAATTGACGATCATCCGGAACCGCACATACACAGCCAATCGCTGATTTGTGTCATTCTGCCCTTATAAAGTGATTGGTCTCTGTGTATGAAACACATCATTCATACAGATAGGAGAAACCAATGAAAACTACAAAAGAAAGATTAGCAACAGCTATTCATACATCTTTAAACGAAACTCTATCTTTTTATAAGACAAGTCTAACAGGCTTGACTGAGGAGCAGGTGGAGAAAAATCGTGACCTATATGGCGAAAATACCATCACAAAGGGTCAAGAAGAAAGTATCCTCAAAAAGATTTACGAATCCATTATCAATCCTTTTACGATCATCTTACTGGTCATCGCCGTGATTTCCTTGGTGACCAATGTCTGGTTGGCAAAACCAGGTCAAGAAGATCCGACAACTTCCATTATCATCGTTGTCCTAGTCCTCATTTCTGGTGGCATACGCTTTGTCCAAGAACTCCGTAGTGATAAGGCTGCGACTAATCTATCAAAAATGATTGTCAACACAGCGACTGTCATTCGTCAAGGAGAAATCCAAGAAGTACCTATCGATGATTTGGTAGTGGGTGACGTGGTTAAATTAAGCGCTGGAGACATGATTCCAGCAGATCTTCTTTTATTTGAGTCGCGCGATTTCTTTGTACAACAGTCGGGCTTGACAGGTGAAAGTGAATCGGTTGAAAAATTGGCCTTGACCAAGGCAACAGTTCAACAATCTGATAGTCTGCTAGAAGCAGAAGCGCTCGCCTTTATGGGAACCAATGTCTTATCTGGTAGTGCCAAGGCCGTGGTTTTAGCAGTTGGTGATGATACCATGATGGGAGCCATTGAGCAGACTTTGAACACCTATGAAGAGCCTACTTCGTTTGAGCGGGAGATGAATAGTATTTCGTGGCTCTTGATTCGTTTGATGCTGGTCATGGTGCCCATCGTTTTCTTGTCCAATGGTTTAACAGATGGTGACTGGCTGGAAGCTGGCGTATTTGCTTTGAGTGTTGGTGTCGGATTAACACCTGAGATGCTTCCTATGATTATCACGGCCAGTCTAGCAAAAGGCTCCATCATTATGGCCAAGGAAAAAGTGGTTATCAAGAAACTCAATGCCATACAGGACTTAGGGGCGATTGATATTTTGTGTACAGATAAGACAGGAACTCTAACCCAAGACGAAATTGTCCTTGAATATCCCTTGGACATCCACGGACGCTTGGATTTGACCGTCTTGAGACGAGCTTATCTCAATTCTTATTTTCAAACGGGCTTGAAAAATTTGATGGACAGAGCTATCATCAAACGGACTGAAAAGGAAGCCAAAGAACACACCCTCTTACAAAATCTGGATCAAACTTTTCAAAAAATAGATGAGCTTCCCTTTGATTTTGAACGTAGACGGATGAGTGTTATCGTTAAGGATGAACACGAAGTTGTTAGTTTGGTAACCAAGGGTGCCCTAGAGGAAATGTTGACGATTTCCAGTTATGCGGAATATCAAGGAGTGATTACTCCCTTGACAGATGTTATTAGAGAAGAAATTTTAGCAGAAGTCCGACAACTAAATCAACAAGGTTTACGTGTCTTGGGAGTGGCCTATAAGTCAGGTTTGAGGGAAGGTCATGCCTATACAGTTGATGATGAAGGGGATATGATTCTAACTGGTTATTTAGCCTTCCTAGATCCTCCTAAACCATCTGCAGCACCAGCAATTAAGGCTCTGTTAGAACATGGAGTTCAAACAAAAATTTTGACGGGAGACAACGAGAAAGTTACCCAATCAGTCTGTGAAAAGGTTGGTTTGGATATCAATCAGATGCTGTTAGGATCTGAAATTGATCAGATGAGTAATCAAGAATTGGCTCAAGCCGTGGAGGAGGTAACAGTCTTTGCCAAACTTTCTCCTGACCAAAAAGCGAGGATTATTTTGCAATTTAAAGCTAATGGTCATGCTGTAGGCTATATGGGGGATGGAATCAATGACGCTCCTTCTATGAAAGTTGCAGATGTGGGGATTTCTGTTGATACAGCAGTAGATATTGCCAAAGAAACAGCTGATGTTATCCTACTTGATAAGGATCTCATGGTGCTGGAAAAAGGACTTGTTGAAGGGCGTAAGGTCTATGCCAATATGACTAAATATATCAAAATGACAGTGAGTTCTAATTTTGGAAATATCTTATCCCTATTGGTCTCTGGCATCTTTTTGCCATTTTTACCAATGGCACCAGTCCATTTGATTATCCTAAATCTAGTCTATGATTTGTCTTGTATTGCCTTGCCTTTTGACAAGGTGGATAAAGATTTTTTGAGAAATCCGCATACCTGGGAAGCCAAGTCCATCACACGTTTCATGATTTGGATGGGACCTATCTCTTCTGCCTTTGATATTTTGACCTTTATTTTGCTTTATTTTATCATTGTACCCATGACAACAGGTCAAGCTTATGTTCATGGGGCAGAGTCTGCCGTAGGATTTATTGTCTTGTTTCAGACAGGTTGGTTTATCGAGTCCATGTGGTCACAGACCATGGTTATCCATATGCTGCGTTCAGCCAAAATTCCCTTTTTACAAAGTCGTCCAGCTTGGCTAGTCCTTGTGACAACCTTATTGGCTGCAGCCTTTGTGACCTTCCTTCCCTACAGTCCACTCGCAATCCTACTTCATCTAACTCCATTAAAACCGATTTATTTCATCTTTTTGCTTTTCATCATTATTTTGTATATGATTAGCGTGACAATTGTGAAAAAAATCTATATCAAGAAATATCAAGAATGGCTGTAAATTTCATTTTGTCAAGAAAAAAGTACGAAAATGACGAAAAAAGTTAAAAAAATTTAAAAATAGGTCGCAAGTCGGATGTTTTTTATGGTATAATAGACTAAACTGATAGTAACATGTAGCGAAAGGGGTAGGTACATGATTAAAATTTATACAGTCTCAAGTTGTACTAGCTGTAAAAAAGCAAAAACCTGGCTCAATGCCCACCAGTTAAGTTATAAAGAACAAAACCTTGGTAAAGAAGGAATTACGAGAGAAGAATTACTGGATATTCTAACCAAAACAGATAACGGAATAGCCAGCATCGTTTCATCTAAAAATCGCTATGCCAAAGCCCTTGGAGTGGATATTGAAGATTTGAGTGTCAACGAAGTCCTCAATCTGATTATGGAAACACCGAGAATTTTAAAGAGCCCAATCCTTGTAGATGAAAAACGCCTGCAAGTTGGCTATAAGGAAGATGATATTCGTGCCTTCCTACCACGCTCTGTCCGTAATGTAGAAAATGCAGAAGCACGTTTGCGTGCAGCTCTATAAACATCAAGGCTGGGAGTGCTTCCTAGCCTTGTTTGCTCTTTTAATTCAAAAATGATGTGAGGAATTATGAAAAAAATACTGATTACAAGTTTTGCACTACTTTTCTTGCTTGCTGGATGTGGACAAAAAAAGCGACAACTGCGTCCTCTAGCAGTAAATCTGAAACGTTACAGTCAACTTTACCTGTCCTAGAGAATGCTGAGAAGAATACAGTAGTTACAAAAACATTTATGCTACCGAAGTCAACAGACGGCAGTCAGCAGATTCAAACAGTCACATATAAAGGAAAACAATTTTTAAGTTTGACTATTATTCAAAAAAGACCAGTTACCGATGAATTGAAGACTTTTGTAACTGAGCATGGTGTAGAGGCAACCCAAAAAGCACTCATTGAAGCTGAAGGTAAAGATACCTCAATTCAGGAAGCGCGCAAGTTGCCAGGTTTTACACTTGAGACGAAGCTACTAAGTGAAACAGAAATTCAAACAACAACTACTTATGATTTTCAGGTTTTAGATATCAAAAAAGCTTCACAGGTTGAATATTTAAAGAATATTGGCTTGGAAAATCTTTTGAAAAATGAACCGAGTCAATATGTAGCAGACAGATTGGCAAATGGTGCGACAGAACAGTAGAAAATCCAAATAAATAGACTGCCTGAATTGTAGAACGTAAGGAATTATGCTATAATGGTACTATTCTAAGGAAAGAGGGTGTTAGAATGGGATTTACTGAAGAAACAGTACGTTTTAAATTGGACGATTCCAATAAAAAAGAAATTAGCGAAACTCTGACTGATGTTTATGCTTCGTTGAACGATAAGGGCTACAACCCGATTAACCAAATCGTAGGTTACGTATTGAGTGGAGACCCTGCCTACGTTCCTCGTTATAATAATGCACGAAATCAAATCCGTAAGTATGAGCGCGATGAAATCGTTGAAGAATTGGTCCGCTACTACCTTAAAGGACAAGGAGTCGATTTATAACCTATGAGAATTATGGGATTGGACGTCGGTTCAAAAACGGTAGGGGTGGCTATTAGCGATCCGCTTGGTTTTACAGCTCAAGGACTTGAAATCATCCAAATCAACGAGGAGCAAGGCCAATTTGGTTTTGACCGCGTTAAGGAGTTGGTTGATACTTACAAGGTGGAACGATTTGTAGTGGGCTTGCCTAAAAACATGAACAATACAAGCGGACCGCGCGTGGAAGCTAGTCAAGCCTACGGAGCAAAGTTAGAAGAGCTTTTTGGTTTACCAGTAGACTATCAGGATGAACGCTTGACAACAGTTGCCGCAGAGCGCATGTTGATTGAGCAAGCAGATATTAGCCGTAACAAGCGCAAGAAAGTCATTGATAAGTTAGCAGCTCAGCTGATTTTACAAAATTATTTAGATAGAAAATTTTAATACAAAGGAGAGGCTATGTCACACGATCATAACCACGACCACGAAGAACGTGAATTAATTACACTAGTAGATGAGCAAGGAAATGAAACCTTGTTTGAAATCCTTTTGACGATTGACGGAAAAGAAGAATTTGGTAAAAACTATGTTCTTCTAGTACCAGTTAACGCAGAAGAAGACGAAGACGGACAAGTTGAAATCCAAGCTTACTCATTCATCGAAAACGAAGATGGAACAGAAGGCGAATTGCAACCAATCCCAGAAGACTCAGAAGACGAATGGAATATGATTGAAGAAGTCTTCAACAGTTTTATGGAGGAGTAAAAACGTCCGGGGGACGTTTTTAGCCTGACGCTAAAAATAAAAACCGTCAGTAAATTCGGAGGATATTTTTACCCTAAGTTAATATTCATAGTAGCTAGTTATTAGCTAACCAGGTGAGAGGTCGGGACGAAAATCCTGGCCTCGTTTTTGTTAGTTATGAGACTTTATTGAGACAGTTGATTGAACCTGTAATTAAGGAGATGTATATGTTTGAAGTAGAAGAATGGCTCCATAGTCGGATTGGTTCGAATTTTCGATCAGGCTTGGGTCGAATGCAACAAGCGGTGGATTTGTTGGGGAATCCCGAGAAGTCTTATCCTATTATCCACGTAACAGGAACTAATGGAAAAGGTTCTACCATTGCTTTCATGAGGGAGTTATTTATGGGACATGGCAAAAAAGTTGCGACCTTTACCTCCCCTCATATCGTCTCTATTAATGATCGAATCTGCATTAATGGGCAACCTATAGCAGACACAGACTTCATCCGTTTGGCTGAGCAGGTCAAGGAGATGGAAAAAACGCTTCTGCAAACTCATGATCAGTTGTCCTTTTTTGAATTGCTGACCTTGATTGCTTTTCTTTATTTTAGAGAGCAAGAGGTGGATTTGGTTTTATTAGAAGTGGGAATTGGTGGCTTACTTGACACAACCAATGTGGTAATTGGAGAGATTGCTGTCATCACCTCCATCGGACTTGACCATCAGGAGACTCTGGGTGACAATATAGCAGCAATTGCAAAGCAGAAAGCTGGTATTTTTAAGGCTGGTAAAAAGGCAGTGATTGCTAAGTTGCCTTCAGAAGCTAGGCTTGTTTGTCAGAAAAAAGCAGACTCTTTAGCTGTTGACCTTTATCAGGCAGGCCAAGATTTTTCAATGCTGAATGGGAATTTTTCAAGCTCTTTGGCTAACCTTTCACAGTTGAAAATAGGTTTAGAAGGAGCTTATCAGCAAGAGAATGCGGCCTTGGCGTTGCAAACTTTTCTTCTCTTTATGAGGGAAGAAAAGGAAGTTGTTAATGAGCAGGCTGTAAGACAAGCTTTGGAGAAGACCCATTGGGCTGGTCGTTTAGAGCGTATTCGCCCTCAGATTTATTTGGACGGTGCTCATAACCTCCCTGCCTTGACTCGCTTGGTTGAATTTATTAAAGAAAAAGAGCAGGAAGGATATCGTCCTCAAATCCTATTTGGAGCCTTGAAACGGAAGGATTATCAAGGGATGTTGGCTTATCTGACTGAGAATTTGCCTAAGGTGAAACTCAAGGTGACAGGCTTTGACTATCAAGGTTCTTTGGATGAAACAGATGTAACAGGTTACGATATAGTTCCTTCTTACCGAGAATTTATTAGCAATTTTGAAGCAAGAGCAGATGCCCAGGATTTGTTGTTCGTTACAGGTTCTCTCTATTTTATCTCAGAGGTACGGGGCTATCTACTGGGGCATGAGCAGATAAATTGACCTCCTTTTTTGAACTTGTTATACTAGGAAAACTACTAGTTAGAAGGAAAAACTTCTGTAAATTGGTAGCAGAAAGGAAATTCATCATGAAATTAAAAAGATTCACACTTTCTCTTGCTTCTCTAGCAAGTCTTAGTCTCTTAGTAGCTTGTTCACAAAGAGCTCAACAAGTTCAACAACCAGTAGCTCAATCGCAAACTCAACAAACTCAGCAATCACAACCTGCTGCTTCATCTTCGGCAGAAAATTCAAACCAGACAGCAACAAGTTCTTCACAAAATGCGCCTGAGGATCAACCAACCAATATTGATGGAACTTATACCGGTCAGGACGAAGGAGACCGTATCACTTTAGTGGTAACTGGAACAACTGGTACATGGACACAGGTGGAAACTGATGGGGAACAAGAAATCAAGCAGGTTAGCTTTGATGCTGCTAATCAACGCATGATTATTGGGGATGATGTCAAGATTTATGCAATCAATGGCAATCAGATGATTATTGACGATATGGACAGAGAAGCATCTGATCGCATTGTTTTATCAAAATAGACTAGAAGGAGACTGGTTCTGTCAGTCTCTTTTGCTTTTACTCAGAAAAATGATTATAAATACTTGCCTTCTACCGAATACCTGCGTTATACTAGTATTAATTACCTGTTTTTAGCATTCATACTCTTCGAAAATCTCTTCAAACCACGTCAGCTTCCATCTGCAACCTCAAAACAAACAGTGTTTTGAGCAACCTGCGACTAGCTTTCTAGTTTGCTCTTTGATTTTCATTGAGTATCAAAATATCAAGGAGGGGATATGAAATATAGAAAATTTCAATTATTAATGTCCAAGTATGGCTTTAGTCTTTCGATTATGCTACTTGAACTTTCTCTTGTTTTTGGTATCTTTCTCTATTTAGGGCGTATGGCCCCTATTCTATGGGTCATTGTCTTGATCTTTATGAGTATGGCAACTATTGTCGCAATTGTCAATCGTTCAATGACACCTGATAGTAAAGTAATGTGGTTAGTGGTAACTTTTGTTCCTGTCATTGGCCCCTTGCTCTATCTAATGTTTGGTGAAAGGCGATTGTCCAAAAAAGAAATCAAGCAGTTGGACAAACTTGGTTCCATGCATTTTCGGGAGGATAACAGTAAAGCTCTCCGCCAGAAATTGAAGGAAGATGATAAGGCGGCTTACGGAGTTATCAAATCTTTGCTAAGTATGGATAGCAATGCCGATGTCTATAATCGAACAGATTCACAATTCTTTTCTTCGGGTGAAAGCATGTGGGAGCATATGTTGGAAGACCTCAAGAAAGCTGAGAAATTTATCTTTCTAGAGTACTATATTGTCGAAGAAGGTCTGATGTGGAATAGCATACTAGATATACTAGAGCAAAAGGTAGCTCAAGGTGTAGAGGTCAAGATGCTCTATGATGATATCGGCTGTATGGCGACTTTGCCTGGAGACTATACTATTCAGCTTCGTAGTCGAGGGATTGAAGCTCATAAGTTTAACAAGGTGATTCCTCGTTTGACGGTGGCTTACAACAATCGGGACCATCGTAAAATCCTTGTCATAGATGGTCAGGTAGCTTATACAGGAGGGATTAACTTAGCTGATGAGTACATCAACCATGTAGAACGCTTTGGTTATTGGAAGGACAGTGGGATTCGCATAGATGGTCCTGGTGTCAAGGCTCTAACCCGTCTTTTTTTGATGACTTGGTACATCAATCGTGGGGAAATCAGTGATTTTGATCAGTATCACTTGGAAAATCAACCTCGTTCTAGCCAAGGGCTCTGCATTCCTTACGGTAGTGGACCCAAGCCCATCTTCCGTACTCAGGTAGGGAAAAAAGTTTATCAAAGTTTGATTAATCAGGCTACTGATTTAGTCTATATCACAACACCTTATTTGATTATTGACTATGATTTAACTGAGAGTATTAAAAATGCAGCCATGAGGGGTGTTGATGTCCGCATCGTGACTCCTTTCATTCCAGATAAAAAATTAATCCAACTGATTACAAGAGGGGCCTATCCGGATTTACTGTCAGCAGGAGTAAGGATTTTTGAGTATAGTCCAGGCTTCATCCACAGTAAACAAATCTTAGTGGATAAGGACTTTGCTGCAGTTGGAACCATTAATTTAGATTATAGAAGTTTGCTTCATCACTATGAAGATGCAGTTTTGCTATATAAAACGGCATCAATCACAGAGATTCAAAAAGATTTTCAGGAGATTTTTTCAGTATCTCAAGAAATTTTCCCTCATACGATAAAAAATAGCTGGTATCAGAAATTGATTAAGGAAATTGCCCAGTTATTCGCCCCAATCTTATAAGAAATCTAGGACTTAGGATACAACCCAGTCCTATTTTTCTTGCCTTTTACGAATAAGAAGATGTAGGAGGAACGATGCTGACTCAGAAAGAATTGGATTATATCATGTCATTTAAACGGACGCATTTACACCGATTTCGGGAAATTGAAACCTTTGTGAAACTATGCAAAAAATCACTCAAACAGCCATCGCAAGCTGACAATTTTAGGTCTTTTTGATATACTAAGACAGATAAATTGAATAGGAGAAACGACATGGCTGTATATGGCAGAATCGAAGAAGTATCCGAAACGATACAGAGTAATGAAATTGAAAATAGATTGGATAGGAACCTTGAATCTCATGTAGAAAAAGAAGAACAGGTAGCTTTTCCGTTTTTCAGACTCATCATTGGAAGTACGATTGCAACGGTTTTTTCTGTGGTGATACCTTTACTTTTAGATATGGTAAGTCCTTCTCAGGCTCAGGATTTGTATATTGGGTGGGCTTTGCATCAGGGAGGACAGCTTTACAGTAGCTATTATGCTAGTCACGGACTTCTTTATTACTTGCTACTTTATATTACCCAAGGAGGCATCCTTTTTGCCTTGGTAGAATGGCTAGCCCTCTTAGGAGGAGGTTACTTCCTTTTTTCTTCAACTGACTATCTGACGGGACAAAGGGAACAAGCCAAGCAACTCCTAACCATATTTTATATTTTGGTATCTGGTCTCGGTTTTGGAGGAGGATATGCTACGATTTTAGCTTTGCCATTCCTGTTTGCAGGATTTTCGTTCATAGCATCTTATCTATCAAATCCTAACCATGACAAGGGGTTTCTACGTCTGGGAATTTTCTTGGGTCTATCATTTTTCATAGAGCCTCTTACAAGTCTTCTCTTTATTGCAGTAGTAACGATTGGTTTATTTGTCTTTAATGTTGGGCATGGCCGCCTTGCTCATGGAGTTTATCAGTTTTTTGCAGCAGCACTTGGCTTTTCTCTCATCTTTTACCCAGTAGGATATTATGTTCTTGCTTCAGGTGGTTTTGGAGAAGCTCTAGGAAGTCTTTTATATCCGATTGATTCCCTTCAGGTCTTTGCGAATCCTCAACTAATGGATAATGTTGTATTCTATGGTTTGTTGACCTTTGGTTTAGGAGCTCTCTTCCTTGTTTTTCTAGGATTGTTCCAATCAAAGGCATCAAGATTATATGTTATTTCAGTACCAGCTAGTTTTGCTTTCTTATTTATACTAGCCTTGTTGCTTTTTTCTCAAGAACCTCTTCACGGTTCGCGTTTGATTCTAATCATTCCATTTTTACTGCTTCTTTTGATGACCAGTATTCGTGGGAAGCATTCAGCTAGGGGAGCTCGTCGTCGGAGAAGAGAAGAAGTTCCTACTCTATGGAAAAAATTCATGAAGGGAAATCTCTACCTACCGATTCTAGTGGTGGTTTATCTGATTGCTATTCCTTTTGTGGCTCGTTTTGTCTTGCATCCAGCTTCTTATAGAGAACAACATCAAGTGGTAGATAGAGTCAAACAAGAGACGAGTGATGGTGACCAAATCTATATTTGGGATTCACATGTTCAAATGTATAAAGAAAGCCAGCGTTTGGCTGGATCCATGTTCCCATCACCTCTTCTTTACACGAGTACAGAAGAGAATAAAACTAGTTTAATCAATGACTTGAAAGAAAACAAACCTAAGGTGATTGTGGTAAACGACAAGGTGGCTCTCTGGTCTGAGGCGGAGACACTCTTAAAAGAAAATTACCAACAAGTAAAGACTGATTACTCAGAGTTTAAAGTCTATAAAATCAAATAGCCAAATCAATATCTTGTGTATTTTTAAAAATTTTAGGATTTTTAACACAAGATATTGATTTTTCTTTTTAGAGTGGTATAATACTTTTTAGAAAGAACATTTTAGAAAAGAGCATGCATATGATTGCACTAGAAGAAAAAATTACAATTTTGCCAACTCTCTTCGTCGAGAAACGAGATGGGAGACGTGTTGTATTTGATGTGGACAAGATTGACAAGGCTCTCCACAAGGCGGCTGACAAGGTTATGGATGTGACACCCTTGGTTGAAAAGCGCCTAAATGCTCTGACCGAGCGAATTGTCACAGAAATTCATAGTCGTTTTCCGCAGGGGGTTAAGATTTACGAAATTCAAAATATCGTAGAACATGAACTCCTTGAAGCCAAAGAATATGCGCTAGCTGAGGAGTATATTACTTATCGGACACAAAGGGATTTTGAGCGTTCAAAAGCGACAGATATCAACTTTAGTATCCATAAACTTCTCAACAAAGATCAGGCAGTTGTCAATGAAAATGCAAATAAAGACAGCGATGTCTTTAATACCCAGCGTGATTTGACAGCGGGAATTGTTGGGAAGTCAATCGGACTGCAAATGCTCCCTAAGCACGTAGCCAATGCCCACCAAAAGGGGGATATCCACTATCACGATTTGGACTACAGTCCCTATACCCCTATGACCAACTGCTGTTTGATTGATTTTAAAGGGATGTTGGAAAATGGTTTTAAGATTGGGAATGCCGAAGTAGAAAGTCCCAAGTCTATCCAGACTGCGACAGCTCAGATTTCTCAAATTATCGCCAACGTTGCTTCTAGCCAGTACGGTGGCTGTTCAGCTGACCGTATCGATGAAGTTTTGGCGCCTTATGCAGAGAAGAATTACCAAAAACACCTCAAGGATGCGGAAGAATGGGTCTTACCTGACAAACGGGAAGATTACGCTTGGAAGAAAACCCAAAAAGATATCTATGATGCCATGCAATCTCTCGAGTATGAAATCAATACTCTCTTCACTTCAAATGGGCAAACACCTTTTACTTCACTAGGTTTTGGTCTGGGAACCAATCGTTTTGAGCGTGAAATTCAAAAAGCTATCTTGAACATCCGAATCAAGGGACTTGGTTCAGAACACCGCACAGCTATCTTCCCTAAACTTATCTTCACGCTTAAAAGAGGACTCAACTTAGAAGAAGGGACTCCCAACTACGACATTAAGCAGTTGGCTCTTGAGTGTGCAACCAAGCGGATGTACCCAGATGTCTTGTCTTATGATAAGATTATCGAATTGACAGGTTCCTTCAAGGTTCCGATGGGATGTCGTTCATTCCTTCAAGGATGGAAGGATGAAAATGGAGTTGAAGTTAACTCTGGCCGTATGAATCTAGGGGTGGTGACGGTCAATCTTCCTCGTATTGCCCTTGAGTCTGAAGGTGATATGAATAAGTTCTGGGAAATCTTTAACGAGCGGATGAACATTGCAGAAGATGCTCTAGTTTATCGTGTCGAACGGACCAAGGAAGCAACACCAGCAAATGCTCCTATCCTTTATCAATACGGTGCTTTTGGTCATCGTCTAGGTAAAGAAGAAAGCGTTGACCAGCTCTTTAAGAATCGTCGTGCGACAGTTTCACTAGGCTATATCGGTTTGTACGAAGTAGCGACAGTTTTCTTTGGTAACAGCTGGGAAAGTAATCCAGATGCTAAGGAATTCACGCTAGACATCATTCGCGATATGAAACGCCGTGTAGAAGAGTGGTCAGATCAATATGGCTATCATTTCTCTATCTACTCAACACCATCTGAAAGTTTGACAGACCGTTTTTGTCGACTAGATACAGACAAGTTTGGCTCTATTCCTGATATTACAGATAAGGAATACTACACCAACTCTTTCCACTACGATGTTCGTAAAAATCCAACACCGTTTGAAAAATTGGATTTTGAGAAAGTCTATCCAGAAGCAGGTGCGTCGGGTGGTTTCATCCATTATTGTGAGTATCCAGTCCTTCAGCAAAATCCAAAGGCCTTGGAAGCTGTCTGGGACTATGCCTATGACCGTGTGGGCTATCTTGGGACCAATACACCAATAGACCGTTGCTACAAGTGTGACTTTGAAGGGGATTTTGAACCAACTGAGAGGGGTTTTGCTTGTCCTAACTGTGGCAATAGCGACCCTAAAACAGTAGATGTTGTTAAACGAACTTGTGGCTATTTAGGTAATCCTCAAGCGAGACCTATGGTCAATGGCCGTCACAAGGAAATCGCAGCGCGTGTCAAACATATGAATGGTTCAACGATTAAAATAGCTGGCCATCAAGTAACCAATTAGAAAGAAATGAAATGGGAAAATATCAATTAGACGATAAGGGGCGTGCACAAGTGACCCGTTATCACGAGAAACACTCTAAAGGTGGAGCTGGTAAAAAAGAACGCTTGCTCAACCTCAGAGAACAATTTTTAAACAAGAACAAGAAAAAATAAAAGTGAGAGTCAACTCTCGCTTTTCTCATAGTGGGAGGTAAGGATGGAATTACGCAGACCAAGATTAGCAGATAAAGAAACAGTTTTAGAGATGATGACAGAGTTTGAAAAGAGCCAATCAGCCCATGATGGAGGATTTTGGGATACAGAGAACTTTGTGTATGAAGAATGGTTGGAAACAAATAAGCAAAAAGAAATGGGAATAAACTTGCCTGAAAATCGTGTTCCTTCTATTCAATTTGTATCATTTGATGATGTAGGTCCTGCTCTAGGATTTTTGAATCTGCGATTGAGACTGAATGAGGGTTTATTGAATTATGCTGGCCACATTGGCTACTCCATTCGTCCATCAGAAAGAGGCAAAGGTTATGCTAAAGAGACTCTCCGTCAGGGCTTGCAAGTTGCTAAGGAAAAGAACATCAAGAGAACTCTTGTGACCTGTAGCGTGAATAATCCTGCTAGCAGAGCAGTCATTCTAGCAAATGGTGGGCTCCTTGAAGATGTTCGTAATGGAGTTGAGCGTTATTGGATAGAGGTAGCGAATGAATAATCCAAAACCACAAGAATGGAAAAGCGAGGATCTCAGTCAAGGGCGTATTATTGATTACAAGGCCTTCAACTTTGTAGATGGAGAGGGTGTGCGTAACTCTCTCTATGTATCAGGCTGTATGTTTCACTGCGAGGGTTGTTATAATGTTGCCACTTGGTCTTTCAATGCAGGAATTCCCTACACAGCAGAATTAGAAGAACAGATTATGGCAGACCTTGCCCAACCCTATGTTCAGGGATTGACCTTGCTGGGAGGGGAGCCTTTTCTCAATACTGGCATTCTTTTGCCACTCGTGAAGCGTATTCGGAAGGAATTGCCAGACAAGGACATCTGGTCTTGGACGGGCTATACATGGGAAGAAATGATGTTGGAAACTCCAGATAAACTGGAACTCTTATCATTGATTGACATTCTTGTCGATGGACGATACGACCGAACTAAGAGAAATCTCATGCTCCAGTTTCGAGGCTCGTCCAATCAACGAATTATCGATGTGCAAAAATCTCTCAAAAGTGGGCAAGTAGTGATTTGGGACAAACTCAATGATGGAAAAGAAAGCTATGAACAGGTGAAGAGAGATTAACTTTCTTCTATAAAAATAGTTAAATAAATGACCTATAAAAAAAGAAAACAGTTTCATTGTAAAAAAACAAAAAAACAGCAACAAATCCCTTGCAATCGCAGGGGCTTTGTGTTATTCTATTATGGTGCTGTAAATTACAGCCTTAGCTTTGATGCAAGAGGTTGCGACACGCTCGGTTGCATTGCCACGCAACACCGCGTCGGTTTTCTTGTGGAGCTAGCCTATTATCTTAAATAGACGAAAAGGAGAAAAAGATGGCAAACAAAAAAATCCGTATCCGTTTGAAAGCTTACGAACACCGTACGCTTGACACAGCGGCTGCAAAAATCGTAGAATCAGCTACTCGTACAGGTGCACAAGTTGCGGGTCCAATCCCACTTCCAACTGAACGTAGCCTCTACACAATCATTCGTGCGACTCACAAATACAAAGACTCTCGCGAACAATTTGAAATGCGTACACACAAACGTTTGATTGATATCGTTAACCCAACTCAAAAAACAGTTGATGCGTTGATGAAATTGGATCTTCCAAGTGGTGTAAACGTAGAAATCAAACTTTAATCTAAAGCTTGATACCTTGAGCATAAAAAACGCTCGTTAAAAACTTTTTGAATAAAAAATATAGAAAAGGAACTATTTTCTCATGACAAAAGGAATCTTAGGGAAAAAAGTGGGAATGACTCAAATCTTCACTGAAGCTGGCGAATTGATCCCTGTAACAGTTATTGAAGCAACTCCAAACGTTGTTCTTCAAGTTAAAACTGTTGAAACAGACGGATACAACGCTATCCAAGTTGGTTTCGATGACAAACGCGAAGTATTGAGCAACAAACCTGCTAAAGGACATGTAGCGAAAGCTAACACGGCTCCTAAGCGCTTCATTCGTGAATTCAAAAACGTTGAAGGCTTGGAAGTTGGTGCTGAAATCACAGTTGAAACATTCGCAGCTGGAGATGTTGTTGACGTAACTGGTACTTCTAAAGGTAAAGGTTTCCAAGGTGTTATCAAGCGCCACGGACAATCACGTGGACCAATGGCTCACGGTTCTCGTTACCACCGTCGTCCAGGTTCTATGGGACCTGTTGCACCTAACCGCGTATTCAAAGGTAAAAACCTTGCAGGACGTATGGGTGGCGACCGTGTAACAATTCAAAACCTTGAAGTTGTACAAGTTGTTCCAGAAAAGAACGTTATCCTTATCAAAGGTAACGTACCAGGTGCTAAGAAATCTCTTATCACTATCAAATCAGCAGTTAAAGCTGGTAAATAATAAGGAAAGGGGAATACAGTCAAAATGGCAAATGTAACATTATTCGACCAAACTGGTAAACAAGCGGGCGAAGTTGTTCTTAACGATGCAATCTTTGGTATCGAACCAAATGAATCTGTTGTGTTTGATGTGATCATCAGCCAACGTGCTAGCCTTCGTCAAGGAACTCACGCAGTTAAAAACCGCTCAGCTGTTTCAGGTGGCGGACGCAAACCATGGCGTCAAAAAGGAACTGGACGTGCTCGTCAAGGTTCTATCCGCTCTCCACAATGGCGTGGTGGTGGAATCGTCTTCGGACCAACTCCACGTAGCTATGCGTACAAACTTCCTCAAAAAGTTCGTCGCCTTGCGCTTAAATCTGTTTACTCAGAAAAAGTTGCTGAAAATAAATTTGTAGCCGTTGATTCTCTTGAATTTACAGCTCCAAAAACTGCTGAATTTGCAAAAGTTCTTGCAGCTTTGAGCATCGATTCTAAAGTCCTTGTTATTCTTGAAGAAGGAAACGAATTCGCAGCTCTCTCAGCTCGTAACCTTCCAAACGTGAAAGTTGCGACTGCTACAACTGCAAGTGTTCTTGACATCGCAAATAGTGACAAACTTCTTGTTACTCAAGCAGCTATCTCTAAAATCGAGGAGGTTCTTGCATAATGAATTTGTATGATGTTATCAAAAAACCTGTAATCACTGAAAGCTCAATGGCTCAACTTGAAGCAGGAAAATATGTATTTGAAGTTGACACTCGTGCACACAAACTTTTGATTAAGCAAGCTGTTGAAGCTGCTTTCGAAGGTGTTAAAGTTGCAAATGTTAACACAATCAACGTAAAACCAAAAGCTAAACGTGTTGGACGTTACACTGGTTTTACTAACAAAACTAAAAAAGCTATCATCACACTTACAGCTGATTCAAAAGCAATCGAGTTGTTTGCTGCTGAAGCTGAATAATCTAAGGAGGAAATATCGTGGGAATTCGTGTTTATAAACCAACAACAAACGGTCGCCGTAATATGACTTCTTTGGATTTCGCTGAAATCACAACAAGCACTCCTGAAAAATCATTGCTTGTTGCATTGAAGAGCAAGGCTGGTCGTAACAACAACGGTCGTATCACAGTTCGTCACCAAGGTGGTGGACACAAACGTTTCTACCGTTTGGTTGACTTCAAACGTAACAAAGACAACGTTGAAGCAGTTGTTAAAACAATTGAGTACGATCCAAACCGTTCTGCAAACATCGCTCTTGTACACTACACTGACGGTGTGAAAGCGTACATCATCGCTCCAAAAGGTCTTGAAGTTGGTCAACGTATCGTTTCAGGTCCAGAAGCAGATATCAAAGTCGGAAACGCTCTTCCACTTGCTAACATTCCAGTTGGTACTTTGATCCACAACATCGAGTTGAAACCAGGTCGTGGTGGTGAATTGGTACGTGCTGCTGGAGCATCTGCTCAAGTATTGGGTTCTGAAGGTAAATACGTTCTTGTTCGTCTTCAATCAGGTGAAGTTCGTATGATTCTTGGAACTTGTCGTGCTACAGTTGGTGTTGTCGGAAACGAACAACATGGACTTGTAAACCTTGGTAAAGCAGGACGTAGCCGTTGGAAAGGTATCCGCCCAACAGTTCGTGGTTCTGTAATGAACCCTAACGATCACCCACACGGTGGTGGTGAAGGTAAAGCACCAGTTGGTCGTAAAGCACCATCTACTCCATGGGGCAAACCTGCTCTTGGTCTTAAAACTCGTAACAAGAAAGCGAAATCTGACAAACTTATCGTTCGTCGTCGCAACGAGAAATAATATTAAACTAGTCGCTTAAGCAACTAGTAAATCCGCCAGCTCGGTAGCGCTGCTTGTGAGCGCAAGCCGCTGTGGTACTATATTTAAAGGAGAAAATATAAAAATGGGACGCAGTCTTAAAAAAGGACCTTTCGTCGATGAGCATTTGATGAAAAAAGTTGAAGCTCAAGCTAACGACGAAAAGAAAAAAGTTATCAAAACTTGGTCACGTCGTTCAACGATTTTCCCAAGTTTCATTGGTTACACTATTGCAGTTTATGATGGACGTAAACACGTACCTGTTTACATCCAAGAAGACATGGTAGGTCACAAACTTGGTGAATTTGCACCAACTCGTACTTACAAAGGTCACGCCGCAGACGACAAGAAGACACGTAGAAAATAAGGAGAACATAAATGGCAGAAATTACTTCAGCTAAAGCAATGGCTCGCACAGTACGTGTTTCACCTCGTAAATCACGTCTTGTTCTTGATAACATCCGTGGAAAAAGCGTAGCCGATGCAATCGCAATCTTGACATTCACTCCAAACAAAGCTGCTGAAATCATCTTGAAAGTTTTGAACTCAGCTGTAGCTAACGCTGAAAACAACTTTGGTTTGGATAAAGCTAACTTGGTAGTATCTGAAGCATTCGCAAACGAAGGACCAACTATGAAACGTTTCCGTCCACGTGCGAAAGGTTCAGCTTCACCAATCAACAAACGTACAGCTCACATTACTGTAGCTGTTGCAGAAAAATAAGGAGGTAAAATCGTGGGTCAAAAAGTACATCCAATTGGTATGCGTGTCGGCATCATCCGTGATTGGGATGCCAAATGGTATGCTGAAAAAGAATACGCGGATTACCTTCATGAAGATCTTGCAATCCGTAAATTCGTTCAAAAAGAACTTGCTGACGCAGCAGTTTCAACTATCGAAATCGAACGCGCAGTAAACAAAGTTAACGTTTCACTTCACACTGCTAAACCAGGTATGGTTATCGGTAAAGGTGGTGCTAACGTTGATGCACTTCGTGCTAAACTTAACAAATTGACTGGGAAACAAGTACACATCAACATTATCGAAATCAAACAACCTGATTTGGATGCTCACCTTGTAGGTGAAGGAATTGCTCGTCAATTGGAGCAACGTGTTGCTTTCCGTCGTGCACAAAAACAAGCAATCCAACGTGCAATGCGTGCTGGAGCTAAAGGAATCAAAACTCAAGTATCAGGTCGTTTGAACGGTGCAGATATCGCCCGTGCTGAAGGATACTCTGAAGGAACTGTTCCACTTCACACACTTCGTGCAGATATCGATTACGCTTGGGAAGAAGCAGATACTACATACGGTAAACTTGGTGTTAAAGTATGGATCTACCGTGGTGAAGTTCTTCCAGCTCGTAAAAACACTAAAGGAGGTAAATAACCAATGTTAGTACCTAAACGTGTTAAACACCGTCGTGAATTCCGTGGAAAAATGCGCGGTGAAGCAAAAGGTGGAAAAGAAGTAGCATTCGGTGAATACGGTCTTCAAGCTACAACTAGCCACTGGATCACTAACCGCCAAATCGAAGCTGCTCGTATCGCCATGACTCGTTACATGAAACGTGGTGGTAAAGTTTGGATTAAAATCTTCCCACACAAATCATACACTGCTAAAGCTATCGGTGTGCGTATGGGATCTGGTAAAGGGGCACCTGAAGGTTGGGTAGCACCAGTTAAACGTGGTAAAGTGATGTTCGAAATCGCTGGTGTATCTGAAGAGATCGCTCGCGAAGCGCTTCGTCTTGCTAGCCACAAATTGCCAGTTAAATGTAAATTCGTAAAACGTGAAGCAGAATAAGGAGAAGGCATGAAACTTAATGAAGTAAAAGAATTTGTTAAAGAACTTCGTGGTCTTTCTCAAGAAGAACTCGCGAAGCGCGAAAACGAATTGAAAAAAGAATTGTTTGAACTTCGTTTCCAAGCTGCTACTGGTCAATTGGAACAAACAGCTCGCTTGAAAGAAGTTAAAAAACAAATCGCTCGTATCAAAACAGTTCAATCTGAAGCGAAATAATAGACTAGGGAAGGAGAAATTTCAATGGAACGCAATAATCGTAAAGTTCTTGTTGGACGTGTTGTATCTGACAAAATGGACAAGACAATCACAGTTGTAGTTGAAACAAAACGTAACCACCCAGTCTATGGTAAACGTATTAACTACTCTAAAAAATACAAAGCTCATGATGAAAACAATGTTGCCAAAGAAGGCGATATCGTACGTATCATGGAAACTCGCCCGCTTTCAGCTACAAAACGTTTCCGTCTTGTAGAAGTTGTTGAAGAAGCGGTCATCATCTAATCAAACCTGAAAGGAGAAAACTGAAATGATTCAAACAGAAACTCGTTTGAAAGTCGCAGACAACAGCGGTGCTCGCGAAATCTTGACTATCAAAGTTCTTGGTGGTTCAGGACGTAAATTTGCAAACATCGGTGATGTTATCGTGGCATCTGTAAAACAAGCTACTCCTGGTGGTGCGGTTAAAAAAGGTGACGTTGTTAAAGCAGTTATCGTTCGTACTAAATCAGGTGCTCGTCGTGCTGATGGTTCATACATCAAATTTGACGAAAATGCAGCAGTTATCATCCGTGAAGACAAAACTCCTCGCGGAACACGTATCTTTGGCCCAGTTGCACGTGAATTGCGTGAAGGTGGCTTCATGAAGATCGTGTCACTTGCTCCAGAAGTACTTTAATTTTAAAAAACAAACTAGTCCCCTGGATTTACCTCCAGGGTGCCCTTATGGGCGTAAGAAAAATCAAGGAGAAACCTAATGTTTGTAAAAAAAGGCGACAAAGTTCGCGTAATCGCTGGTAAAGATAAGGGAACAGAAGCTGTTGTCCTTACTGCCCTTCCAAAAGTAAACAAAGTTATCGTAGAAGGTGTTAACATCGTTAAGAAACACCAACGTCCAACTAACGAGCTTCCTCAAGGTGGTATCATCGAGAAAGAAGCAGCTATCCACGTATCAAACGTTCAAGTTTTGGACAAAAATGGTGTAGCTGGTCGTGTTGGTTACAAATTTGTAGACGGTAAAAAAGTTCGCTACAACAAAAAATCAGGCGAAGTGCTTGATTAATCACGAAGGAAAGGAGAAGTATAATGGCAAATCGTTTAAAAGAAAAATATCTTAATGAAGTAGTTCCTGCTTTGACAGAACAATTCAACTACTCATCAGTGATGGCTGTGCCTAAAGTAGATAAGATCGTTTTGAACATGGGTGTTGGTGAAGCTGTATCAAACGCTAAAAGCCTTGAAAAAGCTGCTGAAGAATTGGCACTTATCTCAGGTCAAAAACCACTTATCACTAAAGCTAAAAAATCAATCGCCGGCTTCCGTCTTCGTGAAGGTGTTGCGATCGGTGCAAAAGTTACCCTTCGTGGTGAACGTATGTACGAATTCTTGGATAAATTGGTTTCAGTTTCACTTCCACGTGTACGTGACTTCCATGGTGTTCCAACAAAATCATTTGACGGACGCGGAAACTACACACTTGGTGTGAAAGAACAATTGATCTTCCCAGAAATCAACTTCGATGACGTTGACAAAACTCGTGGTCTTGACATCGTTATCGTAACAACTGCTAACACTGACGAAGAGTCACGTGCATTGCTTACAGGCCTTGGAATGCCTTTTGCAAAATAATATAGGAGGTAAATCTAATGGCTAAAAAATCAATGATTGCTAAGAACAAACGTCCAGCGAAGTTCTCTACTCAAGCTTATACTCGTTGTGAAAAATGTGGTCGTCCACATTCAGTTTACCGCAAATTTAAACTTTGCCGTGTTTGCTTCCGTGAATTAGCTTACAAAGGACAAATCCCTGGTGTAACAAAAGCATCTTGGTAATTCTAGCTTTCAATTCCGTCGTGATTCGTCGTTATCTGCTTTTGCCTAACTCAAGTTATGCCTGCAAGCAGATGTCTAGACTCACTTAGGAATTGAAACCTAGAAACATATTCTGAGCCTAGCTCAATCATTAACTAGCAAGTGCAACTTGCAAACTACTAGTAAGAGGAGAAAAACAAAATGGTTATGACTGACCCAATCGCAGACTTCCTAACTCGTATTCGTAACGCTAACCAAGCTAAACACGAAGTACTTGAAGTACCTGCATCAAACATCAAAAAAGGGATTGCTGAAATCCTTAAACGCGAAGGTTTTGTAAAAAACGTTGAAATCATCGAAGATGACAAACAAGGCATCATCCGTGTATTCCTTAAATACGGACCAAACGGTGAAAAAGTTATCACTAACTTGAAACGTGTTTCTAAACCAGGACTTCGTGTCTACAAAAAACGTGAAGACCTTCCAAAAGTTCTTAACGGACTTGGAATTGCTATCCTTTCAACTTCTGAAGGTTTGCTTACTGATAAAGAAGCACGCCAAAAGAATGTTGGTGGAGAAGTTATCGCTTACGTTTGGTAAAATCAAGATACAAAGCTCGTAAAGAACAAAGCAAAATTAGAAAGTTGGAGAAGTTTGTTTACAAACAAGCCAACTTATCTATTTTGCACAGTTCTTAGAGCGTGTTCAGTTTAGCTCTTGAACTAAATAAGTATCTTAACCCCGTGAAAACTGGCCGTTCTGGCCTGATAATCTAACAGGAGAAAATAAACATGTCACGTATTGGTAATAAAGTTATCGTGTTGCCTGCTGGTGTAGAAATCACTAACAATGACAACGTTGTAACTGTAAAAGGACCTAAAGGAGAACTTACTCGTGAGTTCTCAAAAGATATTGAAATCCGTGTGGAAGGTACTGAAGTAACTCTTCACCGTCCAAATGATTCAAAAGAAATGAAAACTATCCACGGAACTACTCGTGCCCTTTTGAACAACATGGTTGTTGGTGTATCAGAAGGATTCAAGAAAGAACTTGAAATGCGCGGGGTTGGTTACCGTGCACAACTTCAAGGATCTAAACTTGTTTTGGCTGTTGGTAAATCTCATCCAGACGAAGTTGAAGCTCCAGAAGGAATTACTTTTGAACTTCCAAACCCAACAACAATCGTTGTTAGCGGAATTTCAAAAGAAGTAGTTGGTCAAACAGCTGCTTACGTACGTAGCCTTCGTTCACCAGAACCATATAAAGGTAAAGGTATCCGTTACGTTGGTGAATTCGTTCGCCGTAAAGAAGGTAAAACAGGTAAATAATGTTGAGTGGTTGAGTCTCAACCACCAACCTATTTTCCAACTTTGTGCATAGCACACGATTTAAAACTAAAGAGGTGAAAACTGTGATTTCAAAACCAGATAAAAACAAACTCCGCCAAAAACGCCACCGTCGCGTTCGCGGAAAACTCTCTGGAACTGCTGATCGCCCACGTTTGAACGTATTCCGTTCTAATACAGGCATCTACGCTCAAGTGATTGATGACGTAGCGGGTGTAACGCTCGCAAGTGCTTCAACTCTTGACAAAGAAGTTTCAAAAGGAACTAAAACTGAACAAGCCGTTGCTGTCGGTAAACTCGTTGCAGAACGTGCAAACGCTAAAGGTATTTCAGAAGTGGTGTTCGACCGCGGTGGATATCTATATCACGGACGTGTGAAAGCTTTGGCTGATGCAGCTCGTGAAAACGGATTGAAATTCTAATAGGAGGACACTAGAAAATGGCATTTAAAGACAATGCAGTTGAATTAGAAGAACGCGTAGTTGCTGTCAACCGTGTTACAAAAGTTGTTAAAGGTGGACGTCGTCTTCGTTTCGCAGCTCTTGTTGTTGTTGGTGACCACAACGGTCGTGTAGGATTTGGTACTGGTAAAGCTCAAGAAGTTCCAGAAGCAATCCGTAAAGCAGTAGATGATGCTAAGAAAAACTTGATCGAAGTTCCTATGGTTGGAACAACAATCCCACACGAAGTTCTTTCAGAATTCGGTGGAGCTAAAGTATTGTTGAAACCTGCTGTAGAAGGTTCTGGAGTTGCCGCTGGTGGTGCAGTTCGTGCCGTTGTGGAATTGGCAGGTGTGGCAGATATTACATCTAAATCACTTGGTTCTAACACTCCAATCAACATTGTTCGTGCAACTGTTGAAGGTTTGAAACAATTGAAACGCGCTGAAGAAGTTGCTGCCCTTCGTGGTATTTCAGTTTCTGATTTGGCATAAGAAAGGGGATAAAATGGCTCAAATTAAAATTACTTTGACTAAGTCTCCAATCGGACGCATTCCATCACAACGTAAAACTGTTGTAGCACTTGGACTTGGCAAATTGAACAGCTCTGTTATTAAAGAAGATAACGCTGCTATCCGTGGTATGATCACAGCAGTATCTCACTTGGTAACAGTTGAAGAAGTAAACTAATGAATTTTTAGGGGATGTGCACTATACCATCCCCTAAAACTAGATATAGTCATCTATGATGACGTCGTATAGGCGAGTTGATTGGGGAGACAACCTTTTCTCCCTTATCGGCGCTAGCATTTTACAAAAGAGGAGAAAATAAAAATGAAACTTCATGAATTGAAACCTGCAGAAGGTTCTCGTAAAGTACGTAACCGCGTTGGTCGTGGTACTTCATCAGGTAACGGTAAAACATCTGGTCGTGGTCAAAAAGGTCAAAAAGCTCGTAGCGGTGGCGGAGTTCGCCTTGGTTTTGAAGGTGGACAAACTCCATTGTTCCGTCGTCTTCCAAAACGTGGATTTACAAACATCAACGCTAAAGAATATGCTATTGTAAACCTTGATCAATTGAACGCCTTTGATGACGGTGCTGAAGTAACTCCAGTGGTACTTGTAGAATCAGGAATTGTTAAATCTGAAAAATCAGGTATCAAAATTCTTGGTAACGGTGAGTTGACTAAGAAATTGACTGTTAAAGCAGCTAAATTCTCTAAATCAGCTGAAGAAGCTATCACTGCTAAAGGTGGTTCTGTTGAAGTCATCTAAGTGAGGTGACCTATGTTTTTTAAATTATTGAGAGAAGCATTCAAAGTTAAACAAGTTCGATCAAAAATTCTATTTACAATTTTTATCGTATTTGTATTTCGTATCGGTACAAGCATTACTGTACCGTGGGTAAATGCAAATAGCTTGAACGCTTTGAGTGGACTATCCTTCTTGAATATGTTGAGCTTGGTGTCAGGGAATGCCATGAAAAACTTCTCAGTTTTTGCGCTTGGTGTTAGTCCGTATATTACTGCTTCAATTGTTGTTCAACTCTTGCAGATGGATATTTTACCTAAATTTGTAGAGTGGGGTAAACAAGGAGAAGTGGGGAGAAGAAAATTAAATCAAGCAACACGTTATATCGCTCTTGTACTAGCTTTTGTACAGTCGATTGGTATAACTGCCGGATTTAATACTTTATCTGGTGCTAAATTATTAACGACTGACTTGACACCACAAGTGTTTGTTATGATTGGGATTATCCTTACAGCGGGTAGTATGATTGTAACATGGCTAGGTGAACAAATTACAGATAAGGGATACGGAAACGGCGTTTCCATGATTATCTTTGCCGGGATTGTCGCTTCAATTCCAGAGATGATTCAAAGTATCTATGTGGACTATTTTGTTAATATTCCAAGTAGTCGATTGAATTTATCCATTATCTTTGTCGTTATTTTGATTATCGCTGTCTTGTTGATTGTTTACTTAACAACATATGTTCAACAAGCAGAATACAAAATTCCAATCCAATATACTAAGGTTGCACAAGGTGCTCCATCTAGCTCTTACCTTCCTTTGAAGGTAAACCCTGCTGGAGTTATCCCTGTTATCTTTGCAAGTTCGATTACTGCAGCGCCTGCGGCTATTCTTCAGTTTTTGAGCGCTACAGGTCATGATTGGGCTTGGGTAAGAACAGCACAAGAAATGCTGGCAACAACTTCACCAACCGGTATTGCTATGTATGCTTTATTGATTATTCTCTTTACATTCTTCTATACGTTTGTACAGATTAATCCTGAAAAAGCGGCAGAAAACCTACAAAAGAGCGGTGCCTATATCCACGGAGTTCGTCCTGGTAAAGGTACAGAAGAATATATGTCTAAACTTCTTCGTCGTCTTGCAACCGTTGGTTCTCTCTTCCTTGGTGTGATTTCTATTTTACCTATTGTAGCAAAAGATGTTTTCGGACTTTCAGAAGCAGTTGCTTTTGGAGGAACTAGTCTTTTGATCATTATCTCTACAGGTATTGAAGGAATCAAACAATTGGAAGGTTACCTATTGAAACGTAAGTATGTTGGTTTCATGGACAAAACAGAATAAAAGTATTTACTGAGTCAGTAAATGCTGAGGGAGTGGAGATTTAAACTCTGACATTTGTGAGAGTTTGGTCTCCCCTCTTCTATTTTGTTTTTAAATAGGGGTGAAAAGACTTTTTGCTTCTATTTAAAAATAAAATAAGGAGATCAAATCATGAATCTTTTGATTATGGGCTTACCTGGTGCAGGTAAGGGAACTCAAGCAGCAAAAATCGTAGAACAATTCCATGTTGCACATATCTCAACAGGTGATATGTTCCGCGCTGCAATGGCAAATCAAACTGAAATGGGTGTTCTTGCTAAGTCATATATTGACAAGGGTGAATTGGTTCCTGATGAAGTTACAAATGGAATCGTAAAAGAACGTCTTTCACAAGATGATATTAAAGAAACAGGATTCTTGTTGGATGGTTACCCACGAACAATCGAACAAGCTCATGCCTTGGACAAAACATTGGCTGAACTTGGCATCGAACTAGAAGGTGTTATCAACATCGAAGTGAATCCAGACAGCCTCTTGGAACGTTTGAGTGGTCGTATCATTCACCGCGTAACTGGAGAAACTTTCCACAAGGTCTTTAACCCACCAGTTGACTATAAGGAAGAAGATTACTACCAACGTGAAGATGATAAGCCTGAGACAGTCAAACGTCGTTTGGATGTGAATATTGCTCAAGGAGAACCAATCATTGCTCACTACCGTGCCAAAGGTTTGGTTCATGACATCGAAGGTAATCAAGATATCAATGATGTCTTCACAGATATCGAAAAAGTATTGACAAATTTGAAATAAAGCGTTTTTCACACTTGCAAAAATCCGCTACAAATGTTATACTAAGATAGTCTGACTTATAATTGTTGTCTCTGTGTCTAGAGGCATCGAATCGAAATTTATGGAGGTGCTTTTGCGTGGCAAAAGACGATGTGATTGAAGTTGAAGGCAAAGTAGTTGATACAATGCCGAATGCAATGTTTACGGTTGAACTTGAAAATGGACATCAGATTTTAGCAACAGTTTCTGGTAAAATTCGTAAAAACTATATTCGTATTTTAGCGGGAGATCGTGTTACTGTCGAAATGAGTCCATATGACTTGACACGTGGACGTATCACTTACCGCTTTAAATAATCGAAAAACTTGGAGGGATAAGAAATGAAAGTAAGACCATCGGTCAAACCAATTTGCGAATACTGTAAAGTTATTCGTCGTAATGGTCGTGTTATGGTAATTTGCCCAGCAAATCCAAAACACAAACAACGTCAAGGATAAGATAGAAAGGAGAAAACATGGCTCGTATTGCTGGAGTTGACATTCCAAATGACAAACGCGTAGTAATCTCATTGACTTATGTTTATGGTATCGGACTTGCAACATCTAAGAAAATTTTGGCTGCTGCTGGAATCTCAGAAGATGTTCGTGTACGTGATCTTACATCAGATCAAGAAGATGCTATCCGTCGTGAAGTGGATGCAATCAAAGTTGAAGGTGACCTTCGTCGTGAAGTAAACTTGAACATCAAACGTTTGATGGAAATCGGTTCATACCGTGGTATCCGTCACCGTCGTGGACTTCCTGTCCGTGGACAAAACACTAAAAACAACGCTCGCACTCGTAAAGGTAAAGCTGTTGCGATTGCTGGTAAGAAAAAATAATATAGGAGGTAAAAGTCTTGGCTAAACCAACACGTAAACGTCGTGTGAAAAAGAATATCGAATCTGGTATTGCTCATATTCACGCTACATTTAATAACACTATTGTTATGATTACTGATGTGCATGGTAATGCAATTGCTTGGTCATCAGCTGGTGCTCTTGGTTTCAAAGGTTCTCGTAAATCTACACCATTCGCTGCTCAAATGGCTTCTGAAGCTGCTGCTAAATCTGCACAAGAACACGGTCTTAAATCAGTTGAAGTTACTGTAAAAGGTCCAGGTTCTGGTCGTGAGTCAGCTATTCGTGCGCTTGCTGCCGCTGGTCTTGAAGTAACAGCAATTCGTGATGTGACTCCAGTGCCACACAATGGTGCTCGTCCTCCAAAACGTCGCCGTGTATAATCATCGCATTACACTGCTTTTCGTTTAAGAGGGAGTAACTAAATGATCGAGTTTGAAAAACCAAATATAACAAAAATTGATGAAAATAAAGATTATGGCAAGTTTGTAATCGAACCACTTGAACGTGGCTACGGTACAACTCTTGGTAACTCTCTTCGTCGTGTACTTCTAGCTTCTCTACCAGGAGCAGCTGTGACATCTATCAATATTGATGGTGTGTTACATGAGTTTGACACAGTTCCAGGTGTTCGTGAAGACGTGATGCAAATCATTCTGAACATTAAAGGAATTGCAGTGAAATCGTACGTTGAAGACGAAAAAATCATCGAACTGGATGTTGAAGGTCCTGCTGAAGTAACAGCTGGTGACATTTTGACAGATAGCGATATTGAAATTGTAAATCCAGATCATTATCTCTTTACAATCGGTGAAGGTTCTTCCCTAAAAGCGACTATGACTGTTAACAGTGGTCGTGGATATGTACCTGCTGATGAAAATAAAAAGGATAATGCACCAGTTGGAACACTTGCTGTAGATTCTATTTATACACCAGTTACAAAAGTCAACTATCAAGTGGAACCTGCTCGTGTAGGTAGCAATGATGGATTTGACAAATTAACCCTTGAAATCTTGACAAATGGAACAATTATTCCAGAAGATGCTTTAGGGCTTTCAGCACGTATTTTGACAGAACATCTTGATTTGTTTACAAATCTTACTGAGATTGCTAAGTCAACTGAAGTGATGAAAGAAGCTGATACTGAATCTGACGACCGTATCTTGGATCGTACGATTGAGGAACTGGACTTGTCTGTGCGTTCATACAACTGTTTGAAACGTGCCGGTATCAATACTGTGCATGATTTGACAGAAAAATCTGAAGCAGAGATGATGAAAGTACGAAATCTTGGACGCAAGAGTTTGGAAGAAGTGAAACTCAAACTCATTGATTTGGGTCTTGGATTAAAAGATAAATAAAGGAGGAATACATGGCTTACCGTAAACTAGGACGCACTAGCTCACAACGTAAAGCAATGCTTCGCGATTTGACAACTGACCTTTTGATCAACGAATCAATCGTGACAACTGAAGCTCGTGCTAAAGAAATCCGTAAAACTGTTGAAAAAATGATTACTCTAGGTAAACGTGGTGATTTGCATGCACGTCGTCAAGCAGCTGCTTTCGTACGTAATGAAATCGCATCTGAAAACTATGATGAAGCAACTGATAAGTACACTTCTACTACAGCACTTCAAAAATTGTTCTCAGAAATCGCACCTCGTTATGCTGAACGTAACGGTGGATACACTCGTATCCTTAAAACTGAACCACGTCGTGGTGATGCAGCGCCAATGGCGATCATCGAATTAGTATAAAATCATCAATTTTGTTGAGTGTTATGATGATGGAGTCTTGTGCTCTTAGTCTAGCTCTGGTCTACCGCTAGGATTTCGGTCCTAGCGGGAACACTCATCATAAGTTGGGATAGTAGACGCTTGTTTACGAAATTGTTTTTTTCTTAAGAACAACTTCGTAAGCAGGCGTTTTTGAGTATTTTAGTTAGAATTATGCTATACTATTTGAAAAGAATCCTGTTTAATGTTCAGGTTTCCTATTAAAAGAAGAATTGGAGTTTGCTTATGAAAGCGATTATAACTGTTGTTGGTAAAGATAAATCTGGAATTGTTGCAGGTGTTTCTGGTAAAATTGCAGAATTGGGTTTGAATATTGATGATATCTCTCAAACTGTTTTGGATGAATATTTCACGATGATGGCTGTTGTATCTAGTGATAAAAAGCAGGATTTTACTTATCTACGAAATGAGTTTGAAACTTTTGGGCAAACTTTGAATGTGAAAATCAATATTCAGAGTGCAGCGATTTTCGAAGCTATGTATAATATCTAGGAGGTTATCATGGATATTAGACAAGTTACTGAAACCATCGGCATGATTGAGGAGCAAAACTTCGATATTAGAACCATTACCATGGGAATTTCCCTTTTGGACTGTATTGATCCGGATATCAATCGTGCTGCGGAGCAAATTTATCAAAAGATTAGGACCAAGGCGGCTAATTTAGTGGCTGTTGGCGATGAAATTGCAGCTGAGTTGGGAATTCCTATCGTTAATAAGCGTGTATCGGTGACTCCTATTTCTCTGATTGGGGCAGCGACAGATGCGACGGACTATGTGGTTCTGGCAAAAGCGCTTGATAAGGCTGCGAAAGAAATCGGTGTGGATTTTATTGGTGGTTTCTCTGCCTTGGTACAAAAGGGGTACCAAAAGGGAGATGAGATTCTCATCAATTCTATTCCTCGTGCTTTGGCTGAAACAGATAAGGTTTGCTCGTCAGTTAATATTGGCTCAACCAAGTCTGGTATTAATATGACGGCTGTGGCAGATATGGGACGAGTTATCAAGGAAACGGCTAATCTATCAGATATGGGAGCGGCCAAGCTGGTTGTATTCGCTAATGCTGTTGAGGATAATCCATTTATGGCGGGTGCCTTTCATGGTGTTGGGGAGGCAGATGTTATCATCAATGTCGGAGTTTCTGGTCCTGGTGTTGTGAAACGTGCCTTGGAAAAAGTTCGTGGACAGAGCTTTGATGTAGTAGCCGAAACAGTTAAGAAAACTGCCTTTAAAATCACTCGTATCGGTCAATTGGTTGGTCAGATGGCTAGTGAAAGACTGGGTGTGGAGTTTGGTATTGTAGACTTGAGTTTGGCGCCAACTCCTTCGGTTGGAGATTCTGTTGCACGTGTCCTTGAGGAAATGGGACTTGAGACAGTTGGAACACACGGGACGACGGCTGCCTTGGCTCTCTTGAATGATCAAGTTAAGAAGGGCGGAGTTATGGCTTGCAACCAAGTTGGTGGTTTGTCTGGTGCCTTTATCCCTGTTTCAGAGGATGAAGGAATGATTGCTGCAGTGCAAAATGGCTCTCTTAATTTGGAAAAACTAGAAGCTATGACGGCTATCTGTTCCGTTGGTTTGGATATGATTGCTATCCCAGAAGATACTCCTGCTGAAACCATTGCGGCCATGATTGCAGATGAGGCTGCAATTGGTGTTATTAACATGAAAACAACAGCTGTTCGTATTATTCCCAAAGGAAAAGAGGGAGATATGATTGAGTTTGGTGGTCTTCTTGGTACAGCTCCAGTTATGAAGGTCAATGGGGCTTCGTCTGTTGATTTCATCTCTCGTGGAGGACAAATCCCAGCACCAATTCATAGTTTTAAAAATTAAGAAAATAGGAGAAATTTTAAGTTCTATTTAAGGTTGGATGTGTATACTATAATCATTAAATAAGGACCTCCTAATATTATTTGAAACAGATAACACTGATTTAGTTTGAATTTGATTTTCATCTAATATCTTTATTTAATAGAACTCCTAAACTTTTTCATAATAATCTCCTGCAAAAGTCGCCTGTATGGGTGGCTTTTGTTTTATCATCCATGATATAATAGAAGTAAACGGAGGACGGAAAATGGTAAAAGTACGATTGTATTTGGTACGTCATGGCAAGACCATGTTTAACACGATTGGTCGCGCGCAAGGTTGGAGCGATACTCCTTTAACAGCTGAAGGTGAACGAGGGATTCAAGAGTTAGGAATCGGTTTGCGAGAATCTGGTCTACAGTTTGATCGCGCTTATTCGAGTGATTCTGGTCGCACCATTCAGACAATGGGAATCATCCTTAATGAACTTGGCTTGCAGGGGAAGATCCCTTATCGCATGGACAAGCGTATCAGAGAATGGTGTTTTGGTAGCTTTGACGGAGCTTATGATGGTGATCTTTTCATGGGCATTATTCCTCGTATCTTTAATGTGGACCATGTTCATCAATTGTCTTATGCTGAACTGGCTGAGGGTTTGGTAGAGGTCGATACAGCTGGTTGGGCTGAAGGCTGGGAAAAACTCAGTGGCCGAATCAAGGAAGGTTTTGAAGCGATTGCCAAAGAAATGGAAGAACAAGGTGGGGGCAATGCCCTTGTCGTCAGCCACGGAATGACCATTGGAACCATTGTTTATTTGATTAATGGCATGCATCCGCATGGTCTAGATAATGGTAGCGTGACGATCCTTGAATATGAGGACGGCCAGTTTAGCGTAGAAGTTGTCGGCGACCGTAGTTACCGAGAACTAGGACGTGAGAAGATGGAAGAAGCCTCTATTTAATCAGTCTAGACTTGCTTGTTATGAACTAGGGATTTGATAAGAATATCAAGATAAGAAAAAACAGCCGAGGGTAATCCTTTCGGCTGTTTTTGATGGGGGAAACTAAAGTGTAATGCTGTTGCTTTTAGAGATTTTCATAAACAAGAGCAAGGAACCTACTGTTAGAACAGTCAGGATAGTTGACAAGGCTGCGGCTACACCGTAATTCCCTCTGAGAACCTCTGTATAAATGGCTACAGTCATTGTTCTTGTTTTGACATTGTAGAGGAGGATAGAAGTAGAGAGTTCTGAAATCATTGTGACCCAAGATAGGATGGCTCCAGAAATAATACCAGATAGCATCATTGGAGTTGTAATCTTGGCAAAGGTATTGAGACGGCTACTTCCTAAGCTTTCAGCAGCTTCTTCAATACTTGGGGCTATTTGTTGCAAGCTAGCAACAGATGAGCGAATAGTATACGGTAATCTTCTGACAGATAGGGACATAATTAAGATGAAAGCTGTCCCTGTAATCATAAGAAATCCACTTCCAAATAGACCGGTATTGAAGGAAGAAATGAAGGCAATCCCTAGAACAGTTCCGGGTACAATATAAGGGACCATACTGAGGCTGTCAATTAAGTTTGTAAACAAATTCCGTTTTCTAACGGCTAGGTAGGAGATAAATGTTGCGAATAGGACAACTAGAACTAAGGCAATCAAAGGGATACGAATAGTATTGAAAATAGCAGATCCCATACGATTGAAAGCTACCTTGTAACTGTTTAGAGAATAACCTTTGACAAATACCATACCTGATGTTTTTAGGAAAGAAGTATAAATCAAGTAGACTTGAGGTAGAACAGAGAACAAGATAATTCCGTAGACTGTTGCATAAATAGCAGCCATTTTTCCTTTTGTAGTTTTTTTAGGCTCAATTGGATGGAGCGAATTCATGCTGAAACTGTAGCGGTTTGAGATGTATTTTTGGATAAGGAAGATTGCCAAGGCAATGATAATCGCCATAATTGCTAAAGCAGATGCAAAAGCAGAATTTCCTCCAACCTCGCTAATGAATTGGGTATAAATCAAGACGGGGAAAGTCCGATATCCTTCACCAATCAACATAGGCGTTCCAAAATCTGAGAATGCTCTCATAAACACAAGCAGGGCAGCAGCTAGTAAGGTTGGAACTAGGAGAGGTAAAACAACCGTTACGATACGCTTAAATCCGAAGGACCCCATGCTTTCAGCAGCTTCAAGTAGAGAATTGTCAATACTTTTCATTGTCCCAGCAACGTATAGAAATACCAGTGGGAATAGTTGCAGTGTAAAGACAAGTACAATTCCTTTGAATCCATAAATATCAATAGCTGGAAGATGAAGAGTATTTGTCATGAATTTTGTGATGACCCCATTTCGTCCCAGCAAGAGAATCCAGGAGTAGGCTCCCACGAAAGGAGCTGACATGGAAGCAATGATAATCAATATTTGTAGAAATTTCTTTCCCTTGAAGTCATACATGGAAAAAAGATAAGCTAATAGGGTTCCTACAACTAAGGAAGTGACAGTAGCGGTAATGGAAACCTTGAAACTGTTGACAAGTGTCTCAGAGTAGTAGGCTTTACTAAAGAAAGTGACAAAATTAGCTAGTGAGAATTGTCCTTCATGTATGAGTGCTTGCTTGAGCACGGTAACGATAGGATAAACGAGAAAGACAAGATAGGTAAGAAAGATGAAGAAAGAGGAGGCTGTCCAAATATTTAGTTTTTTACGTTCCATGGTTGACTCCTTTTATCAGGTTTTGGGAACCATCTGCAGAAAAGACGTTTAATTTTTGAGTATTGATTCGTAGACGAATACGATCGCCTTTTTGTAGATCTTCTTCAAAAGTTGATTCTTCGCTAACCTGAATTTTTGAGGCAAAGCCTGTTTCAATGAAATACTCCGTATTTAGTCCAAGATAGACGCTATCGCTAATAGTTCCTTCAATATCTCCAGATTCATCTTTGATAAATTCTTCAGGACGAATGCTTACATGAATGGCTTGCTCCTCAGCCTGATCAAGAGCTGGCATTCGAAGAGCATAGCCATCTGAAAAGACGATATAAGCGCCGTCGCTCCGTTTTTCGAGATTGGCAGGGATAATATTTGTGCGTCCGATAAAGGTTGCTACAAACTCATTAGCTGGTTTATGATAGAGTTCTTTTGGTCGACCGATTTGTTGGATGACTCCGTCTTTCATAACAGCAATTTGATCTGAAATAGCCATAGCTTCTTCTTGGTCGTGGGTCACATAAACGGTTGTAATTCCCACTTCGTGTTGGATTTCTCGAATGGCTTGACGCATATCCAAGCGAAGTTTGGCATCTAGATTACTAAGTGGCTCGTCCATGAGGAGAACACTTGGATTAACCGCTAAGGCACGTGCCAAAGCGACACGTTGTTGTTGTCCACCACTGAGTTTATCGGGCTTTCGATCCGCATATTGAACAATTTGCATGAGTTCAAGATATTTATTGGTTTGTTGAATCAATTCTTCTTTTGGAACCTTCTTTTGCTTGAGACCAAAAGCAACATTATCTCGGACAGTCAAATGTGGGAAAATAGCGTAGTTTTGGAAAACCATCCCGATATTGCGTTTGCTGGGTTCCATATTATTGATTTTTTTATCATCGAAGTAAAATTCTCCGCCTTCGATACTGTTGAAACCTGCAATCATACGAAGAAGGGTCGTTTTCCCACACCCTGAAGGCCCAAGAAGGGTAAAGAGACTTCCTTTTGGAATTGTAATGTTCAAATTCTCAATAACAGGGACATCGTGATAGATTTTTTTTGCGTTAATAATTTTGATCTCACTCATAGTGAACCTCTTTTACTGTTTAGATTGGATATCTGTAAAGACTTCGTTGTATTTTTTAACGATATCTGATTTATTCTTGATGACATAATCATAATCTTCAGTGAGTGTTTTGATTTTGTCAATTGGTTTCATATTTTCGCTCGTTTTAGCATTTTTACGAACAGGACGGTTAGTAGTGGTTGTACCAAGTGTATCTTGTACTTCTTGAGAGATAATAAAATCGATAAATTTCTTGGCATTTTCCATATTTTTAGCTTTTTTAACGATAGCAGCACTAGCAGGTAGGAAGACTGTTCCTTCTTTTGGATAGACTACCTTAATGTTAGCTCCGTCATTTAAGAGTTTAACTGCTGGATCTTCATAAGAGAGACCAACAGCCATTTCTCCGTCAGCGACTGCTTTATAGACACCAGATGAGCTTGAACCGATTTTACCATCAATAAGTGTGAAGAGATCTTTTACATAAGACCAAGCTTTATCGTCTTTGTAACCACCTTGAGCTTGTAGCATATTTGTTAATTGAGCAAAGGCGCTAGAAGAGTTTGCTGGGTCAGCAGTTGCGATTTTTCCTTTTAGTTCAGGTTTGAGAAGGTCGCTATATCCTTCGATGTTCATGCCTTTCGTTAAATCAGGATTGACGATTAAAACACTACCATCTAGTGTATAAGGAGTAGAGTAGCCAGTTGTGTTTTGATATTCTTTGATAACATTATCATTTTCTTTTGAAGTATAGTTTTCAAAGAGTTCTCCGTGGGTAGCATATTGTGTATAAGAACCACCAAAGATAACATCGGCTACAGGAGCTTCTTTTTCTGACTCTAGTTTTTTGAAAAGTTCTCCAGTACCAGCTTGAATCAGTTCTACTTTAATACCGTATTTTTCTTCAAAGGCGGGAATAGTTGCTCCAATTAAGCCCTCTGAGTTTGGTGAATAAACGACTAGCGAACCGCCGTCTCCTTTATCAGATGAACTGTCATCGGCAGATTCACTAGAAGAACAAGCGGCAAGACCAAAAAGAGCTAGTCCGCAAGCAGCATAATACATCCATTTCTTTTTCATGATGGATACCTCCGTTATGTTATTTAAGTTTATTTTAAAATAATGTAAGCGTTTTTAAAACCGATAATTCTATTCTATTAGAGTAAAATTCTCTACAAAAACGGAAGCAATCTTTTTGATTTTATAGTAGGGTGCGACAGTTAATCATTGGGAAATCAAATTTTATTTTTTAGATAGAATATCTGTGAAAATATCATTGTACTTTTTAAGAATAGCGGATTTGTTTTTAATGACATAATCGGAATCTTCGGTGGCAATCTTGATTTCTGTCATAGCCTTCATATTTTTATTGGTTTTAGCATTTTTACGAATGGGTCTGATTGTTGTTTCAGTTCCTAGCTTATCTTGGATTTCTTGAGAAAGGAGGAAATCGATAAATTTCTTAGCGTTTTCCATGTGTTTGGCATTTTTGACGATAGCTGCGTTACCAGGTAAAAAGACGGTTCCTTCTTTTGGATAAATGACTTTTACATCAACCCCATCATTTAAGAGTTTTAAAGCAGGATCTTCATAGGTGAGTCCAACAGCCATTTCCCCATCGGCGACAGCTTTGTAAACATTTGAAGAACTAGATGCAATCTTTCCATCTACTAGGGTAAATAGATTTTTTACATAGGTCCAAGCTTGTTCATTTTCGTATCCACCTTGGTCTACAAGCATGTTTGTTAATTGAGCAAAGGCACTAGAAGCATTACTTGGATCAGCAGTAGCAATTTTTCCTTTTAATTTAGGATTGAGTAGATCATTGTAGCCTTCAATTTTAATATCTTTTGTAAGGGATGAATTGGCAATGATAACACTGACATCCAGTGTGTAAGGGGTGTAGAATCCAGTTTTATTTTGATATTCAGGGATTATCTGGTCGTTTTCTTGAGAAATATAAGGTTCAAAAAGTTTTTCGTTAGAAGAGAAGAGGGCGTAGGAGCCTCCGAAAATGACATCGGCTACTGGGGATTCTCTTTCGGCCTCAGCTTTTTTGAATAATTCACCAGTGCTGGCTTGTACTAAATCAACCTTAATACCATATTTTTCTTCGAAGGAAGGGATTGTTTCTTCGATAAGGTCTTCAGGGTTAGGCGAGTAGACAACCAAAGTGTTATCTGAATCTTTTTCAGCGCTAGTTTCTGCTTCTATAGGTGAAGAACATCCTGATAAAGAAAGGAATATCCATCCACAAGAGAGAAAGAATAGTATTTTTTTCATAAGTATCTCCTTTTTTACGAACAATTTCTCTACCTAGATTGTTAATGTTTTTAAATTGTAGAGTTCTACAGGATATAATAAAAACCTTAAAGAAATCTAAAACGGGAAATAGGAAATGGGTTCCTAGAGCAAGGATGGGTGAATTGTAGCTGAGATTTTGATGGTAATACTCTTCAAAACACGTCGCTTTATCTGCAATCTCAAAGCTATGATTTGAGTAGTTAGCACTTTGATTTTCATTGGGTAAAAGCACAAAATAAAAAGATTGCCTGAGCTGAGCAATCCTTTTACATCAATGGTTTTTATCCATGAGTTTTAATTCTTTTGGAGAAATATGGAGATACTTTTTAAAAACTTTTGCAAAATATTTATAGTCTGAAAATCCAATTTGTTCAGAGATATCGCTTAGGGGGGAATTGGGGGATTCAGCCATTTTATCTATAGCTTGCTTGAGGCGGTAGCGTAAGATATATTCATTTAGCGTCATTGGGAAGTCTTCTTTGATAACCTTATATAGATAACTTTCGCTATACCCTAGATTCTCTGCAATGCTAGAAATGGTAAAGTGCATACAGTAGTGTTGATGAACAAATTCAAGAATTTGCTGAATGATTTGGTTTTGTGTATCAATTTGTTGGATAGAGGTAAGTAAAGTTTGATATTCTTCTAAAAAAGGAGTTTCTTGACGAGTGCTAACTCGTAATCGCAAAACAATTTTTTGAAGACATTCTGTCAACTCCTTGGTATCAATTGGTTTGGATAAGAAATCAACTGCCCCATATTGCATGGCTTTTTTGGCATTTTGAAAATCGTTATAACCTGATAAGATAACTTTTTCATAGGAGAGAGTACGAGTGGCTTCGAACATCATAAAAGCATCCATAATTGGCATTGTGATGTCTGTTAAGACAATATGAGGTTCTTTTTCTTGGATGAGTTTCATTCCCTCTTGACCGTGACTGGCAGTTCCTACTACTTGGATACCTAAGGCAGAGTAGTCTACGGCAATCTCTAGCCATTTTCGAATGAGGTGTTCGTCTTCTACGATAATGAGCTTAAACATGAGTTAGTCCTTTCGTTATAAATTTGACCCAAGTTTCTCCTTGGCGATTGACTCCTAAATCTAGCTGGACATCAGAAAAGAAATTGCTCAATCGTTTATAGCTGTTAACGATGCCATGCTGGGTATGAGGGCTTTCTAAAGAGTCTAAAATAGCGAGTCGCTCTTGTTTTGTGAGTCCTCCAGCATTATCCTTGACTAAAAAAGTTAGAGAATCTGCTTCCAAGGTAATTTGGATATCAATATGAAGATCAATACGGTATTGCATCCCATATTTTATAGCATTTTCTACTAGAGGAAGCAAGAAAAGTTTAGGAATAGGTTGATTATCGATAGTTTCTGGGCAGACAATATCATAGGAAAAGTGCTCGAAACGAATCTTATGAATAATAAGGTAATCCTCTATAATCTTTAAATCTTGGCAAATGGTTGTTTCTTTTTCTAAATCGGTGATACTGTAGCGAAGAATGCGCGTGAGATTTTGAATCAGGTCTTGTGTGAGAGCTGCATCCATTAAAGAAGTAATTTTAATTGTCTCAAGCGTATTGTAGAGAAAATGAGGATTGAACTGAGCTTCCAGCATTTTTCTTTCAAAAATCCACTTTTCTTTTTCGATGGTCAACATTTTCTGATGAAGTTGATCTAATTCATACAACATATTATTAATTTTTTCGGCCATAAATTCAAACTCATCACCTGTTTGTAGAGAAAGTCTTTTTTCTGCTTGTTTGGGAATTTCTTGAAGTTGGTAAACTAAGCTTTCAATAGGAACAGCGTTGTGTGTAGCAATCTTATGAGCAATTCGTCTTGCTTGCCAGAAGTAGAGGAAGAATATACATAAGGTGAGAATGGAGGCTAGGCCGAGTAAGCTAGGAATAGGAAAAAAGGATTGAAAAGTATAGATTGAAAAAATAGCACCGACTTTTTCTTTTTGAACAATAAGCGGTTCATTCTCATACCAGTGGGTACGAGAGTGTAGGAGTTTTTCATCAAATTTTTCAAGAGTAGAGCGAGTGAACTGGTTTGTATTGTTGGAAAACATATTTCCAAAGCTATCGGTAATGATGTATTTAGAATTTATCATTGGGAAACTTGAGATGAAATCATTCTCATTTACGAAAGCAATCGTATAGGCTATAACTCGTTGGTTTTGAAGTAGTGGTTTGATAAAGAGTGTGTAATGTTGCTTATCTGAAGAGAGTGCAATTTTTTCTGTAACTTTTTCTTGAGAAGGATTTTGAATGAGCAGTTTTAGATAGTAGGGAGATAAAATACTTTCTTGATGATTGCGATTGGTACTAAATAGTAATTCACCTGTATCACTTAGGATAATGAGGTCAGAACTAAGTTTTAATTTAGCTTTTGTCTCGTAAAATAAGCTAAAGACTTCTCTCTCTGTGTGTTTGCCATCCAAAAATCCAGGAATCATTTTATAGTTCATAGTGGTCAGGAGCTCATTATTTGCTTCTTTCATCTCTTGAACTTGTTTGACAATCTGTCTCGTGTCTTTGGAGAGTTGTTGCTTTTGTAAAAAATAGGAAAAACCAAAAAGTAAAATGAGTAGTAAAAGAGAGGTCATAAAGGCTGCGATAGAGCTTCTATGGAGAATTTCTTTTTGGAGAGATTTTTTAAAGGAATGAGACATCCGCTACCTCCTTGGAAGGGTTTTCTGTTATAAGTATAGCAGTTTAAAAATTCTAGAGCAAGGTAAAATAGAAAAGGTTTGGCTAAAATTTTTTAGCTAAACCTTTTGAAAAGTTAAGTATGTATTATAGATGCTTGTTATCTGCAAATAGCTAGAGCATTTCAAGGAAATGAACTAGAAATAACAATTAATATGATGGTTCAGAAATACCTTTTGATAATCAATAAGATCTTCAGGATGAAGTGCGTTGACTCCATCCATTTCATATTTCCGATTTAATAAACGATATTTGTTTTCACCAAATTGATGAAAAGGGAGTAGTTGAACTTGGTCGATATTTAATGAGTTAAATAGAGTAGCGAATTCTTCTGCATCCTCTAAACTATTGTTAAAATCAGGGATAACTGGGATTCTTAAAACGATAGTTTTATGTTGAGAAAAAGCATAATGAATGTTTTTAATAATCATTTGATTAAAAACTCCAGTCACTTTTTTATGTTTTATAGAATTATAATGTTTTAGGTCTGTGTAGATAAAATCCACATATTGGATTAAATCAACAAATTTTTCATGATCAACAAAGGCAGTAGTTTCAATGGCAGTGTGTATGTGATGTTCTTTAGCTGACTTTAAGATGGCTTTAGCAAATTCAAACTGAGCAAATATTTCACCCCCTGATAAAGTTAAACCTCCACCGGATTCTTCGTAAAATTCTTTATCTTTTAATACCTCTGTAATAATTTCTTCTACAGTTTTTTCTTCACCTACTAAAGTGAATTTTTCTCGTTGAGCATCTTTCATTTTTTCAGGTTTCATTCTTTGAGATTCAGGATTAGAACACCATGGACAGCGCAGAGGACATCCTTTTAAAAAAACAGTTGTACGAATACCCGGACCGTCATGAATTGAAAAGTGTTGAATATTAAAAATAATTCCTTTAGATATTTCCATAAGAGTTCCTCCTCTTTATAATTCTATCCTATCACAAAAACGAAAGAAAAACAATTACGAACGAAAGTTTAATTTGTTGTTTTTTGCTTTTTATTTTGGTAGAATAAAACGGAGGTGTAAAATGAAAAGATTGGAACAAATTATTAAATTAGTATCAGAATATGAAAAGATTGATGTTAATACATTATCGGAAAAATTAAATGTATCGAAAGTAACGATTAGAAAAGATTTAGATAAATTAGAGTCAAAAGGCTTATTACACAGAGAGCATGGATATGCTGTGTTAAATAGTGGAGATGACTTAAATGTACGCTTGTCAATTAATTATGAAATTAAGAGAAAAATTGTTCAAGAAGCAGTAAAATTGGTATCAGATAATGAAACAATAATGATAGAATCTGGTTCAACCTGTGCTTTACTTGCTGAGGAAATTTGCAAGCAAAAAAGAAATGTCACTATTGTAACAAATTCATTTTTTATAGCAAATTTTGTAAGAGGTTATGATTCATGTCGTGTTATTGTTCTTGGTGGAGAGTTTCAGAAAGATTCACAGGTTACCGTAGGACCTTTATTAAAAGAAATGATACAGACTTTTCATGTGCGTCAAGCTTTTGTTGGGACAGATGGCTACGATAAAGAGATGGGCTTTACAGGAAAAGATTTAATGCGCAGTGAGGTAGTTCAATATATTTCAGCAGCGTCGGATAAAGTCATTGTGCTAACTGACTCAAGTAAATTTGATAAAAGGGGTACAGTAAGAAGATTTGCTTTAAGTCAAGTCTATGAAGTAATAACAGACGAAAAACTTTCTAAACAAAATATAGCTACATTAGAAAATGCTGGGATAATGGTTAAGGTAGTTTCGTAAGAGGTTAAGTGTATGAATCAAGATAGGAATAAACTGCTCTCTAAAATTGCTTATCTGTATTATATTGAAAACTTAAATCAGTCACAAATAGCAGCAAAATTAGGAATTTATAGAACCTCTATTAGTAGAATGTTAACAGAAGCAAGGAATGCAGGAATTGTTAAAATTGAAATAGAGAATTTTGATACCAATATGTTTAAGTTGGAAAATTATGTAAAAGAAAAATATGGTCTGGAAAGTTTAGAAATTATTCCAAATGAATTTGATGACAATCCAACAATTTTATCTGAAAGAATTTCTCAAGTTGCAGCAGGTGTCCTTAGGAATTTAATTGATGATAATATGAAAATTGGCTTTTCTTGGGGAAAAAGTTTAAGTAATTTAGTAGATTTAATCCACAGCAAAAGTGTTCGAAATGTTCACTTCTATCCTCTAGCAGGTGGTCCTAGTCACATACACGCTAAATACCATGTGAATACACTGATTTATGAAATGTCTAGAAAATTTCATGGAGAGTGTACATTTATGAATGCAACAATTGTGCAAGAAAATAAATTGTTAGCAGATGGTATTTTGCAATCAAGATATTTTGAAGATTTGAAAAATAGTTGGAAAGATTTAGATATAGTTGTGGTTGGGATTGGTGATTTTAGTAATAAAGGAAAACATCAATGGTTAGACATGCTTACAGAGGATGACTTTGAAGAATTGACAAAAGTTAAAACTGTAGGGGAAATTTGTTGTCGATTCTTTGATTCAAAAGGTAAAGAAGTTTATGAGAACTTACAGGAAAGAACGATAGCAATCTCTTTGGAAGATTTAAAAAATATTCCTCAAAGTTTAGCTGTTGCTTATGGTGATACGAAAGTATCTGCGATTCTTTCTGTATTGCGTGCTAATCTAGTAAATCATCTGATTACAGATAAAAATACAATTTTAAAAGTTTTAGAAGAAGATGGTGATTTTTCTTTTCGAAATATTTTATGCGAGTGAAAATGATAGACTGATATCAGTTTATCGTTTTTTCTTTTTAATCAATTGCACATTTGTGCTTATATAAATAAAAATAGTTTATTTGTTGTCTTTAGATTGACAAGTTTATTATGTAGTTGTATTCTATAGTTACAAAAGAAAATTTTAAAATTTCAAATGAAAAAGCTTTTTACATAGTGAAATGAGGAGGAATTTATGGAAATTATTGTTCCAGATCAAATTATCATGGGTTTAATTTTATATGCTGGCGATGCGAAACAACATATTTATAAAGCGTTAGATTATATAAAAAACGGTACATGTGAACGATGTGAAGAAGAAATCCAGTTAGCTGATGCAGCCTTATTAGAAGCCCATAATCTACAAACAAAATTCTTGGCACAGGAAGCGTCTGGTACAAAGACAGAAATAACAGCTCTCTTTGTTCATTCACAAGATCATCTCATGACTAGTATGACGGAGATTAATTTAATCAAAGAAATTATTAGTTTGAGAAAAGAACTTCACAAAAAATAATACTAGAGTATTAACATAGAGGAGGAAAATATAATGGTGAAGATTGGTTTGTTTTGTGCAGCAGGCTTTTCTACTGGTATGCTTGTAAATAATATGAAAATTGCAGCGCAATCTAGTGGAGTTGAGGCAGAAATAGAGGCGTTTTCTCAGTCTAAATTAGCGGATTATGCCCCAAATCTAGATGTTGCACTGTTGGGGCCTCAAGTTGCTTATACATTAGATAAATCAAAAGAAATTTGTGATAAGTGTGATGTTCCGATAGCTGTTATTCCGATGATGGACTATGGTATGTTAGATGGGAAAAAAGTATTAGATTTGGCCCTATCTTTGATTAGTGGGTAAGAAAAGGAGATTTATTATGGCAAAGATGGATGTTCAAAAAATCATTGCACCTATGATGAAGTTTGTGAATATGCGTGGTATTATAGCTCTAAAAGATGGTATGTTAGCAATTTTGCCATTGACAGTAGTTGGTAGTTTATTCTTGATTATGGGACAATTGCCATTTGAAGGATTAAACAAGAGCATTGCTAGTGTATTTGGAGCAAATTGGACAGAGCCGTTTATGCAAGTATATTCAGGAACTTTTGCGATTATGGGTCTAATTTCTTGTTTTTCAATTGCCTATTCTTATGCTAAGAATAGCGGAGTAGAGGCTTTGCCAGCTGGGGTTCTATCTGTATCTGCATTCTTTATTTTGCTAAGATCATCTTATATCCCTAAACAAGGTGAGGCAATTGGGGATGCTATTAGTAAAGTTTGGTTTGGAGGTCAAGGAATTATCGGTGCTATCATTATAGGTTTGGTAGTAGGAAGCATTTATACCTTCTTTATAAAGAGAAAAATTGTTATTAAGATGCCAGAACAAGTTCCACAAGCTATTGCGAAACAGTTTGAAGCAATGATTCCAGCATTTGTAATTTTCTTACTTTCTATGATTGTATATATTTTAGCGAGCTCATTGACTAATGGCGGAACATTCATAGAAATGATTTATTCTGCTATTCAAGTTCCATTGCAAGGTTTAACTGGATCTTTGTATGGTGCAATTGGAATTGCATTCTTTATATCATTTTTGTGGTGGTTTGGTGTTCATGGACAATCGGTAGTAAATGGAGTAGTGACAGCTCTGCTTTTATCTAATCTTGATGCTAATAAAGCTATGTTAGCCTCTGGGAATCTATCATTAGAAAATGGTGCACATATTGTTACTCAACAATTTTTAGATTCATTTTTAATTCTATCTGGTTCAGGAATTACGTTTGGACTTGTAGTTGCGATGCTTTTTGCATCAAAATCTAAACAGTACCAAGCGTTAGGGAAAGTAGCAGCTTTTCCAGCAATATTTAACGTAAATGAGCCAGTTGTATTTGGATTTCCGATTGTCATGAATCCAGTTATGTTTGTACCTTTCATTCTTGTTCCTGTACTTGCAGCTGTTATAGTATATGGAGCTATTGCAACAGGTTTCATGCAGCCATTTTCAGGAGTCACATTACCTTGGAGCACCCCAGCTATTATATCAGGATTTATGGTTGGTGGATGGCAAGGAGTTATTACTCAGCTGGTGATATTAGCGATGTCTACATTAGTTTATTTCCCATTCTTTAAAGTACAGGATCGTTTAGCTTGTCAGAATGAAGCATGATAATTCTAAAAAAACATTTGTGTATTATCATTAAACACACACATTTGTGCTAAAAATTAGAGAGTTAAAGTTTTTCTAGTTAAAAGCTTGAAATTTTCTAAAAAACCAGGTATTATATTTTCGAAAGAAACAAAAATATTTTCGAAAGAAAGGCGCTTATTATGGTAAATAAAGAAGTAGCAAGAACGACAATTAAGACAGAATATTTTGGTAGCCTTACTGAAAGGATGAACAAATATCGAGAAGATGTTTTAAATAAAAAACCTTATATTGATGCTGAGAGAGCGGTTCTAGCAACACGCGCTTATGATCGATATAAGGAACAACCTAATGTCCTAAAACGCGCCTATATGCTGAAAGAAATTTTGGAAAATATGACTATCTATATCGAAGAAGAATCTATGATTGCGGGAAATCAAGCTTCTTCCAATAAAGATGCTCCTATTTTTCCAGAATATACGCTAGAATTTGTTCTCAATGAGTTGGATCTTTTTGAAAAGCGTGATGGAGATGTTTTCTATATTACTGAAGAAACAAAAGAACAACTTAGAAGTATTGCTCCGTTTTGGGAAAATAATAATTTACGTGCTAGAGCTGGTGCCTTGTTACCTGAAGAAGTGTCTGTTTATATGGAAACAGGATTCTTCGGTATGGAAGGTAAGATGAATTCTGGAGATGCTCACTTAGCAGTTAACTATCAGAAACTGTTGCAATTTGGTTTAAGAGGTTTTGAAGAGCGAGCTCGTAAAGCGAAAGCAGCTCTAGATTTAACAGATCCAGCAAGTATTGATAAATATCATTTTTACGACTCTATATTTATCGTAATCGATGCTATTAAAGTATATGCAAATCGCTTTGTTGCTCTTGCTAAAAATTTAGCCGAAAATGCAAATCCTAAACGTAAGAAAGAATTACTTGAGATTGCAGATATTTGCTCTAGAGTCCCATATGAACCGGCAACTACTTTTGCAGAAGCTATTCAATCAGTTTGGTTTATTCAATGTATTTTACAAATTGAATCTAATGGCCACTCTCTTTCATATGGTCGTTTTGATCAATATATGTATCCATATATGAAGGCTGATTTAGAAAGTGGTAAAGAAACAGAAGATAGCATTGTTGAACGTCTGACAAATCTTTGGATTAAGACAATTACAATTAATAAGGTTCGCAGTCAAGCACATACATTTTCTTCAGCAGGAAGTCCTTTATATCAAAATGTTACCATTGGTGGACAGACTCGAGATAAGAAGGATGCTGTTAACCCATTATCTTATTTGGTATTAAAATCAGTTGCACAAACCCATCTACCGCAACCTAATCTAACTGTACGTTACCATGCAGGTTTAGATGCTCGTTTCATGAATGAGTGTATTGAAGTGATGAAACTTGGTTTTGGTATGCCTGCATTTAATAATGATGAGATTATTATTCCTTCTTTTATTGCAAAAGGAGTATTGGAAGATGATGCTTATGATTACAGTGCCATTGGATGTGTTGAAACGGCAGTTCCAGGGAAATGGGGCTATCGTTGCACAGGTATGAGTTATATGAACTTCCCTAAGGTTCTACTTATCACGATGAATGATGGAATTGATCCGGCTTCGGGTAAACGGTTTGCACCAAGCTTTGGTCATTTTAAGGATATGAAGAACTTTTCTGAATTAGAAAATGCTTGGGATAAAACACTAAGATATTTGACACGAATGAGTGTTATTGTTGAAAATTCTATTGATTTATCATTGGAACGAGAAGTTCCTGATATTCTATGTTCAGCATTGACTGATGATTGTATTGGTCGTGGAAAACACCTTAAAGAAGGTGGAGCAGTATATGATTATATATCAGGTTTGCAAGTTGGAATTGCAAATTTGTCGGATTCATTAGCTGCAATTAAAAAATTGGTATTTGAGGAAGAACGTATAAGCCCAAGTCAGCTTTGGCATGCACTGGAAACAGATTATGCCGGGGAAGAAGGTAAGGTCATTCAAGAAATGTTGATTCATGATGCACCTAAGTACGGTAATGATGATGATTATGCCGACAAATTGGTTACTGCTGCTTATGACATTTATGTTGATGAAATTGCTAAATATCCTAATACACGTTATGGAAGAGGTCCTATTGGAGGAATTCGTTATTCAGGAACATCTTCTATCTCAGCCAACGTAGGACAGGGACGTGGAACATTAGCAACGCCAGATGGACGCAACGCGGGTACACCGTTAGCAGAGGGTTGTTCACCATCACATAATATGGATCAACACGGCCCTACATCTGTTTTAAAATCTGTTTCAAAATTACCAACAGATGAAATCGTAGGTGGGGTTCTCTTAAATCAGAAAGTAAATCCTCAAACGTTAGCCAAAGAAGAAGATAAATTAAAACTAATTGCTTTGTTACGAACATTCTTTAATCGTTTACATGGGTACCATATTCAATACAATGTTGTTTCCAGAGAGACGTTGATTGACGCTCAGAAACATCCTGAAAAACACAGAGATTTAATTGTTCGTGTTGCAGGATACTCTGCATTCTTCAATGTTCTTTCTAAGGCAACCCAAGATGATATTATAGGACGTACTGAGCATACATTGTAAAATAAAGAGGTTCTTTTTATGGAATTTATGCTTGACACATTAAATTTAGATGAGATTAAAAAATGGTCTGAAATTTTACCGCTAGCTGGGGTAACTTCAAATCCCACTATTGCAAAAAGAGAGGGTTCTATTAATTTTTTTGAACGAATCAAAGATGTAAGAGAATTGATTGGCTCTGCACCCTCTATTCATGTTCAGGTGATTTCTCAAGATTTTGAAGGCATCTTAAAGGATGCTCATGAAATTCGAGGACAAGCAGGAGATGATGTATTTATCAAAGTACCTGTTACTCCAGCTGGATTACGTGCAATAAAGGTGCTAAAAAAAGAGGGCTACCATATCACTGCAACAGCTATTTATACGGTTATTCAGGGATTCTTAGCTATCGAAGCAGGAGCGGATTACCTAGCTCCATATTATAATAGGATGGAAAATCTGAACATTGATTCAAATTCTGTCATTCGTCAATTAGCTCTTGCTATTGATAGACAGAACTCTCCTAGTAAGATTTTAGCTGCATCCTTTAAAAATGTAGCACAAGTAAATAATTCTTTAGCTGCAGGTGCGCATGCTGTTACAGCAGGAGCAGATGTTTTTGAATCAGCTTTCGCCATGCCATCTATCCAAAAGGCGGTTGATGATTTTTCTGACGATTGGTTTGTTATTCAAAATAGTCGTTCCATTTAGATAGAGAGGAGATACATATGAGAATTTTTGCTAGTCCTTCTAGATATATTCAGGGGGAAAATGCCTTGTTTGAAAATGCCAAATCAATTTTGGATTTGGGAAATCGTCCTATTCTATTATGCGATCAGTTGGTTTATGATATTGTTGGAAAACGATTTGAAGATTACCTACATAGGTATGGTTTCCATATTGTTCTGACGCTATTTAATGGTGAAGCTTCTGACAATGAAATCAATCGAGTTGTTGCCTTGGCTGAGAAAGAAAATTGTGATAGTATTATCGGTCTTGGTGGGGGAAAGACGATTGATAGCGCAAAAGCTATTGCAGATTTAATTGAAAAGCCTGTTATTATTGCTCCAACAATTGCATCGACCGACGCACCTGTATCTGCTTTATCTGTTATTTATACAGATGAAGGTGCATTTGATCATTATCTATTTTATTCTAAAAATCCAGATTTAGTTTTGGTTGATACAAAAGTTATTTCACAAGCCCCTAAGCGTTTATTAGCATCTGGTATTGCAGATGGTTTAGCAACTTGGGTTGAGGCGCGTGCGGTTATGCAGGCAAATGGAAAAACTATGTTGGGACAACAGCAAACGTTGGCTGGAGTTGCAATTGCGAAGAAATGTGAAGAAACGCTGTTTGCAGATGGTTTACAGGCTATGGCAGCTTGTGAAGCTAAAGTGGTGACACCAGCATTAGAAAATATTGTTGAAGCTAATACTTTATTGAGTGGCCTAGGTTTTGAAAGTGGAGGATTAGCTGCGGCGCATGCAATTCATAATGGTTTTACTGCATTGACAGGTGACATTCATCATTTAACACATGGTGAAAAAGTAGCTTATGGAACTTTGGTACAACTATTATTGGAAAATAGACCTAAAGAAGAACTTGATAAGTATATTGAGTTTTACAAAAAAATTGGTATGCCAACAACTCTAAAAGAAATGCATTTAGATCAAGTTGGATATGATGATTTAATAAAAGTTGGTAAACAAGCAACTATGGAGGGTGAGACAATCCATCAGATGCCGTTTAAGATTTCGCCTTCAGATGTTGCTCAAGCTATCATCGCTGTAGACGCCTATGTAAATTCAAAATAAACAATAAGGACTACTGTTTTCCAAATGGTAGTCTTTTATTGATCCTCGTATTGAATTCGACGTTCTTCATAAATCAAAAAGCGACATAGGTTGTCGGCTATTTATTATAAATACATTAATTAGCATTCCAGTCGTATCTTCGGTCTAAAATTAGTGTTTTGTGTTATAAGAGATAAGCTTCTTGTTTTGCTCTTGATTTCCCGCATATAGGATAAAAAAGTGGGTGATAGAGCAATTCAGAGCCATCAAAATTAATGAAATACAGTATACAGTTTTTTCTTTTAACACATTTCAAATTCCCTCAAAAATGGTATAATAGTAACATCACAAAATTGGAGAGAGACCATGAGTTTTTATAATCATAAAGAAATTGAGCCTAAGTGGCAGGGCTACTGGGCAGAACATCATACCTTTAAGACAGGAACAGATGCCTCAAAACCGAAGTTTTATGCTCTTGATATGTTCCCTTATCCGTCTGGAGCTGGTCTGCACGTAGGACACCCAGAAGGTTATACCGCAACCGATATCCTCAGCCGCTACAAACGTGCGCAAGGCTACAATGTTCTTCACCCAATGGGTTGGGATGCTTTTGGTTTGCCTGCAGAGCAATACGCTATGGATACTGGAAATGACCCAGCAGAATTTACAGCTGAGAACATTGCTAACTTCAAACGTCAAATCAATGCGCTTGGATTCTCTTACGACTGGGATCGTGAAGTCAACACCACAGATCCAAACTATTACAAGTGGACGCAATGGATTTTCACTAAGCTTTACGAAAAAGGCTTGGCCTATGAAGCGGAAGTGCCAGTAAACTGGGTTGAGGAATTGGGAACAGCCATTGCCAACGAAGAAGTCCTTCCTGACGGAACGTCTGAGCGTGGAGGCTATCCAGTTGTCCGCAAACCAATGCGTCAATGGATGCTCAAAATCACGGCCTATGCGGAGCGTTTGCTTAACGACTTAGATGAACTTGATTGGCCAGAGTCTATCAAGGACATGCAACGCAACTGGATCGGTAAATCAACTGGTGCTAATGTAACTTTTAAAGTTAAGGGAACAGACAAGGAATTCACAGTCTTTACCACTCGTCCGGACACCCTTTTCGGTGCGACTTTCACTGTTTTGGCTCCTGAGCATGACTTGGTTGACGCCATCACAAGCCCAGAGCAAGCTGATGCAGTTGCAGACTACAAACACCAAGCTAGCCTCAAGTCTGACTTAGCTCGTACCGACCTTGCCAAAGAAAAAACTGGTGTATGGACTGGTGCTTATGCCATCAACCCTGTCAATGGCAAGGAAATTCCAATCTGGATTGCGGACTATGTTCTTGCTAGCTATGGTACAGGTGCGGTAATGGCTGTGCCTGCCCATGACCAACGTGACTGGGAATTTGCCAAACAATTTGACCTTCCAATCGTCGAAGTACTTGAAGGTGGAAACGTTGAAGAAGCTGCCTACACAGAAGATGGCCTTCATGTCAATTCAGACTTCCTAGATGGACTCAACAAAGAAGACGCTATTGCCAAGATTGTGGCTTGGTTGGAAGAGAAAGGCTGTGGACAAGAGAAGGTTACCTACCGTCTCCGCGACTGGCTCTTTAGCCGTCAACGTTACTGGGGTGAGCCAATTCCTATCATTCATTGGGAAGATGGAACTTCAACAACCGTTCCTGAAAGTGAATTACCACTTGTCTTGCCTGTAACCAAGGACATCCGCCCTTCAGGTACTGGAGAAAGTCCACTAGCTAACTTGACAGACTGGCTTGAAGTGACTCGTGAAGATGGTGTTAAAGGTCGTCGTGAAACAAATACTATGCCACAATGGGCAGGTTCAAGCTGGTATTACCTCCGCTATATTGATCCACACAATACTGAGAAATTGGCTGATGAGGACCTTCTCAAACAATGGTTGCCAGTAGATATCTACGTGGGTGGTGCAGAGCATGCTGTTCTTCACTTGCTTTACGCTCGTTTCTGGCACAAATTCCTCTATGACCTCGGTGTTGTTCCAACTAAGGAACCATTCCAAAAACTCTTTAACCAAGGAATGATTTTGGGAACAAGCTACCGTGACCACCGTGGGGCTCTTGTGGCGACTGATAAGGTTGAAAAACGTGACGGTTCTTTCTTCCATGTGGAAACAGGGGAAGAGTTGGAGCAAGCACCAGCCAAGATGTCTAAGTCCCTCAAGAACGTTGTTAACCCAGATGATGTTGTGGAACAATACGGTGCTGATACCCTTCGTGTTTATGAAATGTTTATGGGACCACTTGATGCTTCGATTGCTTGGTCAGAAGAAGGTCTGGAAGGAAGCCGTAAATTCTTGGATCGTGTTTACCGTTTGATTACAAGTAAAGAAATCCTTGCGGAAAACAATGGCGCTCTCGACAAGGTTTACAACGAAACGGTCAAAGCTGTTACTGAGCAAATCGAGTCTATGAAATTCAACACAGCCATTGCCCAACTTATGGTGTTTGTCAACGCAGCTAACAAGGAAGAAAAACTTTATGTAGACTACGCCAAAGGATTTATCCAATTGATTGCCCCATTTGCTCCTCACTTGGCAGAAGAACTCTGGCAAACTGTTGCAGCAACAGGTGAGTCAATCTCTTACGTGGCCTGGCCAACATGGGACGAAAGCAAATTAGTTGAAGACGAAATCGAAATCGTCGTCCAAATCAAAGGAAAAGTCCGTGCTAAACTCATGGTTGCTAAAGACCTATCACGCGAAGAATTGCAAGAAATCGCTCTGGCTGATGAAAAAGTCAAAGCAGAAATTGACGGTAAGGAAATCGTAAAAGTAATTGCGGTACCGAATAAACTCGTTAATATTGTTACGAAATAAGATAGGAATCCTTCAGAGTAGAATCTGGAGGATTTTTTGAATATTCTTATGAAAGTATGATATACTATGGGCAACTATAAAGTTTGAAAAGTGAAACAAGGAGAATACTATGCCAGTAAATGAATATGGTCAGATGATTGGGGAGTCAATGGAAGGTTATACATCCGGTACACTGCCTTCTATTGATTTCTTAGAAGGGCGTTATGCTAGGATAGAGTCTCTATCGGTAGAAAAGCATGCGAAAGATTTGCTAGCTGTTTATGGCCCTGATACGCCTCGGGAGATGTGGACTTACCTCTTTCAGGAGCCAGTAGCAGACATGGAGGAACTGGTCAGCCTTTTAAATCAGATGTTGGCTCGTAAGGACCGTTTTTACTATGCAATCATAGACAAGGCAACTGGTAAGGCTTTGGGAACTTTTTCTCTCATGCGCATTGACCAGAATAACCGAGTAATAGAAGTCGGAGCAGTCACTTTTTCTCCAGAGCTCAGAGGGACATGGATAGGAACAGAAGCCCAGTATCTCCTAGCTCGCTATGTCTTTGAAGAGCTGAACTATCGTCGCTATGAATGGAAATGCGATGCTCTTAACCTGCCATCAAGACGAGCTGCGGAGCGTTTGGGATTTGTCTACGAAGGAACCTTCCGTCAGGCAGTGGTTTATAAGGGGCGTACGAGGGATACGGATTGGTTGTCTATGATTGATAAGGACTGGCCCCAAGTCAAATCTCGTTTGGAAACATGGTTGCATCCTGAAAATTTTGACCAAAATGGACGACAGTACAAGAGCTTGAGAGAACTTTAAGAGGAGTTGAGATGATTACTATTAAAAAGCAAGAAATTGTCAAGCTAGAGGATGTTTTGCATCTCTATCAGGCTGTCGGTTGGACAAATTATACCCATCAACCTCAGATGCTGGAGCAGGCCTTATCTCATTCATTAGCGATTTATGTGGCACTTGATGGCGATGCTGTGGTGGGCTTGATTCGTTTGGTTGGAGATGGATTCTCATCAGTATTGGTTCAGGATTTAATTGTTTTACCAATCTATCAGCGTCAAGGGATTGGTAGCGCCTTGATGAAAGAGGCTTTAGAAGATTATAAAGATGCCTATCAAGTCCAGCTGGTGACAGAAGAGACAGAAAAAAACGTGGGATTTTATCGTTCTATGGGCTTTGAAATCTTATCCACCTATAATTGTATAGGGATGACTTGGGCGAATCGAAAAAAATAACAAAACTTGTTTTTTCTTAAGCAAAGTTTAAGGATGGTCTAGTATCATATAGTCATTAAATAAAGACCTCCTAACTTTATTTAATGAAATCCTAAAACTTTTTTTCATCATAATCTCCTAATGAAGTCACCCAATCAGGTGACTTTTTTGTGGGGTGAGGTGATGGTAATAGAAATTTTTTGCAAAATAGTAAAATCTGAGAAAAGTTAAGCTAGTTTTAAGCTTTGTCTTGTAACATATAGTTATTAAATAAAGACCTCCTAACTTTATTTAATAAAATCCTAAACTTTTCTTTTTCATAATAATCTCCCTTAACTCCACCGAAACTGGTGGAGTTTTTTGGCTCTATTTCAGGCTTTTGGGGACTATTCTAAAAATCATTTTCCGATATTTTCAGGTATTTTTCGGATTTTGGTCGGGGAATTGGAGGGAATCTTTTTAGCGAATATGACTAAGAAATAGGTCTGTTGTCGCTTCAGCTACTTCAACCTTACTTTGAATTTAAGTGACTGTTAATTGAAGGACTAGAACTACTGTAATAATGCTCTTGGTTTTCAAGGAGTGAGTCATCATATTGTTGTACAGCGGTTAAAGCTTGAAAAGCCACGAATATAAACCTTTGAAAAATTTTGTGAACTATGGGATAATAAAAAGGAATTGAGTACTAGTTCTATATCATAGGCTAGAAAAGGCCCCAAGCTCACGACCAAATAAGCTAGGGGTCTTTTTGACACTATTTATCCTTGTTTAGCCATTTATCGACTAAGCGAAGAACGACACCGACCACAATTGGTCCGATGATAGTTTTGAGTACTAGTTCCATCATGGGCTATCTCACCTCCTTTCGTAGGCGGTGTAGCAGTGCCGTAGAATGTTATACCACATAGGTGCTAAACTCTGGAGTCACCCAATCGGGTGGCTTTTTTGTTTGTGGCTTGGTTTTTTGATATAATAGAGCCATGAGTAGAATTTTAGATAATGAGATAATGGGGGACGAGGAGTTAGTAGAACGCACGCTCCGTCCTCAGTATTTACGTGAATATATTGGGCAGGATAAGGTCAAGGACCAGCTTCAAATCTTTATAGAAGCTGCCAAAATGCGGGATGAAGCGCTGGATCATGTGCTTTTATTTGGCCCTCCAGGCTTGGGAAAAACGACCATGGCTTTTGTTATTGCCAACGAACTAGGTGTAAATCTCAAGCAGACTTCGGGTCCAGTCATTGAAAAAGCCGGTGATTTGGTAGCGATTTTGAATGACTTAGAGCCTGGGGATGTTCTCTTTATTGATGAGATTCATCGTTTGCCAATGTCGGTGGAGGAGGTGCTTTATAGTGCCATGGAGGACTTCTACATTGATATCATGATTGGGGCTGGTGAAGGCAGTCGCAGTGTTCATTTGGAGTTACCACCTTTTACATTGATTGGTGCGACGACTCGGGCTGGTATGCTCTCAAATCCACTACGGGCACGTTTTGGGATTACAGGTCATATGGAGTATTATGCTCATGCTGATTTGACAGAAATTGTCGAGCGGACGGCAGATATTTTTGAGATGGAAATCACTCATGAGGCAGCGTCTGAGTTGGCTCTACGTAGTCGTGGGACCCCTCGTATTGCCAATCGACTCCTCAAGCGTGTGCGCGATTTTGCCCAGATAATGGGGAATGGGGTTATCGATGATGTTATTACCGATAGGGCTTTGACTATGCTGGATGTTGACCATGAAGGTTTGGACTATGTGGATCAAAAAATCCTTCGCACCATGATTGAGATGTACGGTGGTGGTCCTGTTGGTCTAGGAACTCTTTCTGTTAACATAGCAGAAGAACGTGAGACAGTTGAAGATATGTATGAGCCTTACTTGATTCAAAAAGGTTTTATCATGCGGACACGGTCTGGACGGGTGGCGACTGCTAAGGCATATGAGCATTTAGGTTATGAATACAGTGAAAAATGAGCAAGAAATTCTAGAGGCTTTTAGAAAAAATCCAGATATGATGGCTATTCTGACTGTCATCCGAAACTTGGAGTTGACAGATTCCTGGTTGGCAGCAGGTTCTGTCAGAAATTTTATCTGGAATCTCTTGTCAGACAAATCCCCTTTTGACTGTGAAACAGATGTAGATGTGATTTTCTTTAATCCAGATATTTCTTATGAGGAAACCTTGTCTCTAGAGAAAAAATTGAGAGAGGACTTTCCTCAGTACCAGTGGGAGTTGAAAAATCAGGTCTATATGCACCAGCACAGCCCTCATACTGCTCCCTATACTAGTTCCCGTGATGCTATGAGTAAGTATCCAGAACGTTGTACGGCAGTTGGACTGCGCTTGAATGAAGAATCCGATTTTGAGCTCTATGTACCTTATGGTTTGGAGGATATTTTGAATTTTCAAGTTCGTCCAACTCCTCATTTTTTAGAGAATCAAGACAGAATGAAACTTTATCGAACACGTCTATCCAAGAAAAATTGGCAGGAAAAATGGAAAAATTTGATTTTTAAAAATACTTAAGGAAACTTTAAGCTAGGAAGTGTATACTAAGTCCATAAGTTAAGAAGACCTTAACTTAAACTCCTAAAACTTTTTCATAATAATCTCCCTATAAAAAATAGAGTCGCCCAATCAGGCGGCTTATTTTTTTGGAAATGGGCTTTGTGCCTGAGAATAATACTCAATGAAAATCAAAGAGCAAACTAGGAAGCTAGCCGCAGGCTGTACTTGAGTACGGCAAGGTGAAGCTGACGTGGTTTGAAGAGATTTTCGAAGAGTATAAATAGCTTAGTGATAGAAGAAAATAGGGAAATATGGTATAATGAAACGATAGATTTTTGAATAGGAATAAGATCATGTTTGGATTTTTTAAGAAAGATAAGGCTGTGGAAGTAGAGGTTCCGACACAGGTTCCTGCTCATATTGGCATCATCATGGATGGCAATGGCCGTTGGGCTAAAAAACGTATGCAACCGCGAGTTTTTGGACACAAGGCGGGCATGGAAGCATTGCAAACTGTGACCAAGGCAGCCAACAAACTAGGCGTTAAGGTTATTACGGTCTATGCTTTTTCTACAGAAAACTGGACCCGCCCAGATCAGGAAGTCAAGTTTATCATGAACTTGCCAGTAGAGTTTTATGATAATTATGTCCCGGAATTGCATGCTAATAATGTTAAGATTCAAATGATTGGGGAGACAGACCGCCTGCCTAAGCAAACCTTTGAAGCTCTGACCAAGGCTGAGGAATTGACTAAGAACAACACAGGTTTGATTCTTAATTTTGCCCTCAACTATGGTGGACGTGCTGAGATTACACAGGCTCTTAAGTTGATTTCTCAGAACGTGTTAGATGCCAAAATCAACCCAGGTGACATCACAGAGGAATTGATTGGTAATTATCTTTTTACCCAGCATTTACCTAAGGAGTTACGAGACCCGGACTTGATTATCCGTACTAGTGGAGAATTGCGTTTGAGTAATTTCCTTCCATGGCAGGGAGCCTATAGTGAGCTCTATTTTACAGATACCTTGTGGCCTGATTTTGACGAAGCGGCCTTGCAGGAAGCCATTCTTGCCTACAATCGTCGCCATCGCCGATTTGGAGGAGTTTAGGAGGAAATATGACACAGGATTTACAGAAAAGAACCTTGTTTGCAGGGATTGCCCTGGCTATTTTCCTACCAATTTTAATGATTGGGGGACTCTTGTTTCAGATTGCAATTGGAATTATAGCCATGCTAGCCATGCATGAACTTTTGAAGATGAGAGGTCTAGAGACCATGACTATGGAGGGACTCTTGACCCTCTTTGCAACCTTTGCCTTGACCATTCCCTTGGAGAATTACCTGACTTTTTTGCCAGTTGATGGGAATGTGGTTGCTTATAGTGTTTTGATTTCAATCATGTTAGGAACGACCGTTTTTAGCAAGTCTTATACGATTGAGGACGCTGTTTTCCCTCTTGCTATGAGTTTCTATGTAGGCTTTGGTTTTAATGCTTTACTAGATGCTCGCGTTGCAGGTTTGGATAAGGCTCTCTTGGCCTTGTGTATCGTCTGGGCTACCGACAGTGGTGCCTATCTTGCTGGGATGAACTTTGGGAAACGGAAACTGGCTCCAACGGTTTCTCCAAATAAAACCTTTGAGGGTGCCTTGGGTGGTATTTTAGGTGCGATTTTAGTAACCATCATCTTTATGATGTTTGACAGTACAGTTGCTCTTCCGTATGGAATTTACAAGATGTCAGTTTTTGCTATTTTCTTTAGCATTGCTGGCCAATTTGGTGATTTACTAGAAAGTTCGATCAAGCGTCACTTTGGTGTCAAGGATTCAGGGAAATTTATCCCTGGACATGGTGGTGTTTTGGATCGTTTCGATAGTATGTTGCTTGTATTTCCAATCATGCACTTATTTGGACTCTTTTAATCAAAAGACGGAGGAAATACTATGCTCGGAATTTTAACCTTTATTCTGGTTTTTGGGATTATTGTAGTGGTGCACGAGTTCGGACACTTCTACTTTGCCAAGAAATCAGGGATTCTAGTGCGTGAATTTGCCATTGGTATGGGACCCAAAATCTTTGCTCACATTGGCAAGGATGGGACGGCCTATACCATTCGAATCTTGCCTCTGGGTGGCTATGTTCGCATGGCTGGTTGGGGTGATGATACAACTGAAATTAAGACAGGAACTCCTGTCAGTTTGACCCTTACTGATGATAGTAAGGTTAAACGCATCAATCTTTCAGGTAAAAAATTGGATCAAACAGCTCTTCCTATGCAGGTGACCCAGTTTGACTTTGAAGACAAGCTCTTTATCAAAGGATTGGTTCTGGAAGAAGAAAAAACTTTTGCAGTGGATCACGATGCAACGGTTGTGGAAGCAGATGGTACTGAGGTTCGGATTGCACCTTTAGATGTTCAATATCAAAATGCGACTATCTGGGGGAAACTGATTACCAACTTTGCAGGTCCTATGAACAACTTTATCTTAGGTGTCGTTGTTTTTTGGATTTTAATCTTTATGCAGGGTGGTGTTAGAGATGTTGATACAAACCAGTTCCATGTCATGCCCCAAGGGGCCTTGGCTAAGGTAGGAGTACCAGAAACGGCACAAATTACCAAGATCGGCTCACATGAGGTTAGCAACTGGGAAAGTTTGATTCAGGCTGTGGAATCAGAAACCAAAGATAAGACGGCCCCGACCTTGGATGTGACTATTGTTGAACATGGTAGTGACAAACAAGTTACGGTTACCCCAGAAGAAAGTCAAGGCCGTTACCTTCTAGGTGTTCAACCGGGAATTAAGTCAGATTTTCTATCCATGTTTGTAGGTGGTTTTACAACTGCTGCTGACTCGGCTCTCCGAATTCTCTCAGAACTGAAAAATCTGATTTTCCAACCGGATTTGAATAAGCTAGGTGGCCCTGTTGCCATCTTTAAGGCAAGTAGTGATGCTGCTAAAAATGGTCTTGAGAATGTCCTCTACTTCCTAGCTGTGATTTCCATCAATATCGGGATTTTTAATCTTATTCCGATTCCAGCCCTGGATGGTGGTAAGATTGTGCTCAATATCCTAGAAGCCATTCGCCGCAAACCATTGAAACAAGAAATTGAAACCTATGTCACCTTGGCCGGAGTGGTCATCATGGTTGTTCTGATGATTGCTGTGACCTGGAATGACATTATGCGACTCTTTTTTAGATAATCGAGGAATATTATGAAACAAAGTAAAATGCCTATCCCAACGCTTCGCGAAATGCCAAGCGATGCTCAAGTTATCAGCCATGCTCTTATGTTGCGAGCTGGTTATGTTCGTCAAGTTTCAGCAGGTGTTTATTCTTACCTACCACTTGCCAACCGTGTGATTGAAAAAGCTAAAAATATCATGCGCCAAGAATTCGACAAGATTGGTGCCGTTGAGATGTTAGCTCCAGCCCTTCTCAGTGCAGAATTGTGGCGCGAATCAGGTCGTTACGAAACTTATGGTGAGGACCTTTACAAACTAAAAAACCGTGAAAAATCAGACTTCATTCTAGGTCCAACTCACGAAGAAACCTTTACAGCTATTGTCCGTGATTCTGTTAAGTCTTACAAGCAATTGCCACTTAATCTTTATCAAATCCAGCCTAAGTATCGTGATGAAAAACGCCCACGTAATGGACTTCTTCGTACACGTGAGTTCATCATGAAAGATGCTTACAGTTTCCACGCTAACTATGATAGTTTGGACAGTGTTTATGATGAGTACAAGGCTGCTTATGAGCGTATTTTCACTCGTAGTGGTTTAGATTTCAAGGCTATCATTGGTGACGGTGGAGCCATGGGTGGTAAGGACAGCCAAGAATTTATGGCCATTACACCTGCTCGTACAGACCTTGACCGCTGGGTTGTCTTGGACAAGTCAGTTGCCTCATTTGACGAAATTCCTGCAGAAGTGCAAGAAGAAATCAAGGCAGAATTGCTTAAATGGATGGTCTCTGGTGAAGATACCATTGCTTACTCAAGTGAATCTAGCTATGCGGCTAACTTAGAAATGGCAACAAACGAGTACAAACCAAGCAACCGTGTTGTCGCTGAAGAAGAAGTGACTCGTGTTGCAACACCAGATGTTAAATCAATCGATGAAGTTGCAGCCTTCCTCAATGTTCCAGAAGAACAAACAATTAAAACTCTCTTCTACATGGCAGATGGTGAGCTTGTTGCGGCCCTTCTAGTTGGAAATGACCAACTCAACGAAGTCAAGTTGAAAAACCACTTGGGAGCAGATTTCTTTGACGTTGCAAGTGAAGAAGAAGTGGCAAATCTTGTTCAAGCAGGTTTTGGTTCACTTGGACCAGTTGGTTTGCCAGAGAATGTTAAAATTATTGCAGATCGTAAGGTGCAAGATGTCCATAATGCAGTTGTCGGTGCTAACGAAGATGGCTATCACTTGACTGGTGTGAACCCAGGCCGTGATTTTACTGCAGAATATGTGGATATACGTGAAGTTCGTGAAGGTGAAATTTCCCCAGACGGGCAAGGAGTCCTTAACTTTGCGCGTGGTATCGAAATTGGTCACATCTTCAAACTCGGCACTCGCTATTCAGCAAGCATGGGAGCAGATGTTTTGGATGAAAATGGCCGTGCTGTGCCAATTATCATGGGATGTTACGGTATCGGTGTCAGCCGTCTCCTTTCAGCAGTGATGGAGCAACACGCTCGCCTCTTTGTTAACAAAACACCAAAAGGTGAATACCGTTACGCTTGGGGAATCAACTTCCCTAAAGAGTTGGCACCATTTGATGTGCACTTGATCACTGTCAATGTCAAGGATGATGAAGCGCAAGCCTTGACAGAAAAGCTTGAAGCAAGCTTGATGGAAGCTGGTTACGAAGTCTTGACAGATGACCGTAACGAACGTGTCGGAGTCAAATTCAGTGATAGCGACTTGATTGGGTTGCCAATCCGTATCACTGTTGGGAAGAAAGCAGCCGATGGCATCGTAGAAGTTAAGATTAAAGCGACTGGTGATACTATCGAAGTTCATGCAGATAACGTGCTTGAAACGCTTGAAATTCTCGGCAAGAAATAAAAACTATAATCAGAAGAAAAACAAGGAAAAAATGTAACTAGTTTTTACCTTGTTTTTTCTGTATAATGGGAAAAATGAGTAGATAAAGAGGTAAATGTATGCTAAGATTTCCAAAGGATTTTGTCTGGGGATCCTCTACTTCTGGACCACAAACAGAAGGACGTGTAGCTGGTGACGGTAAGGGAGATAATCTCTGGGATTATTGGTACCAAGTGGAGCCAAATCGTTACTATAATGGGATTGGTCCAGATAAAACATCAACCTTTTATGAAAACTGGGAAAAGGATATTGAGCTACTGTTAGAAACTGGTCACACGGCCTTTCGGACTTCTATTCAGTGGTCACGGATTTTTCCACAAGGGCGTGGGGAAGTCAATCCTCAAGGTGTAGACTTTTACCGTAAGGTTTTTGAGGCTATTAAGGCCAAAGGGATTCGTCTTTTAGTCAATCTTTATCATTTTGATTTGCCTTTCGCCCTTCAAGAAGATGGTGATGGTTGGGAAAATAAGGAGACTGTCTCAGCCTATGAAGACTATGCCCGTTTTTGTTTTGAGACCTATGGAGATTTAGTGGATCAATGGATTACCTTTAACGAGCCCATCGTTCCAGTAGAATTTGGATATTTTTACGATGCCCATTATCCACATAAGGTGGATGCAGAGGCAGCCGTTAAAGTAGCTTATCATACACAATTGGCTAGCAGTCGGGCAGTCAAGGCCTGTCATGAACTCTTGTCTGATTCCAAGATTGGGATTGTCCTCAACTTGACACCGGCTTATCCACGTAGCCAGCATCCTGCTGATGTCAAGGCAGCTCGCATTGCGGCCCTTTTTCAAGCTCAATCTTTCTTAGATCCGTCCGTTTTGGGGACTTATCCACAGGAGTTGGTAGAAATCTTACATGAATACGGTCTCTTGCCTGATGCTACAGAGGAGGAGTTGGAGCTCATTCGTGAAAATACGGTGGACTTCCTTGGTGTCAACTACTATCAACCTTTGCGTGTTATGGCGCCTCGATTTGCTAAGCATCCAGAGAGTCCACTCTTACCAGAACATTTTTACGAGCCTTATGTGATGCCTGGACGTAAAATCAATCCTCATCGTGGCTGGGAGATTTATGAACAAGGGATTTATGACATTGCTCAAAATATCAAGGAAAATTATGGTAATATCGAATGGATGTTGACAGAGAATGGTATGGGTGTTGAAGGGGAAGAAAAATTCCGTCAAGATGGAATGATTCAAGATGATTATCGTATTGACTTTGTAAAAGGTCATCTTCGTGAACTTCACCGTGCCATTGAAGACGGAGCCAATTGTAAGGGATACTTGATTTGGACCTTTATCGATTGCTGGTCATGGCTCAATAGCTATAAAAATCGCTATGGTCTAGTTGAGCTTGACTTGGAAACGCAAGAACGTCGTCTGAAAAAATCAGGGCACTGGTTCAAGGAATTAAGCGACAATAATGGATTTTAAAAAGGACTCTGACTGATTATCCTAATTGGTCAGAGTTTTTTGCTTACAGGAGCTTAATTTGAACTATACCAATTTTTACTCTTGACAAGTGAAAGAAACAAGTATATACTGTTTTTACTGATTCTATAGAAGAGGAATTAGACTATACCAATTTTAAGGAGAAAGCACAGCTGGTCTGTGTCGTATATACTATGTGTGGAATTGTTGGTGTTGTTGGAAACACAAATGCAACTGATATTTTGATTCAAGGGCTTGAAAAGCTCGAATACCGTGGCTATGATTCTGCGGGGATTTTTGTCCTAGGTGGTGCTGAAAACCATCTAGTCAAGGCTGTAGGTCGTATTGCAGAATTGTCTGCTAAGACAGCTGGTGTTGAGGGAACAACTGGTATCGGACATACTCGTTGGGCGACTCACGGGAAACCAACGGAAGACAATGCTCACCCACATCGCTCTGAGACTGAACGTTTTGTTTTGGTGCACAATGGGGTGATTGAGAACTACCTTGAAATCAAGGAAGAATACCTTGCAGGTCACCACTTTAAGGGACAAACAGATACTGAAATCGCTGTTCACTTGATTGGAAAATTTGCGGAAGAAGATGGCTTGTCAGTTCTTGAAGCCTTCAAAAAAGCCCTTCATATCATCCGTGGTTCTTTTGCCTTTGCCTTGGTTGACTCACAAGATCCTGAAGTCATCTACGTGGCGAAAAATAAATCACCACTTTTGATTGGTCTTGGACAAGGCTATAACATGGTCTGCTCAGATGCTATGGCTATGATTCGTGAGACCAACCAATACATGGAAATTCATGACCAAGAGTTGGTAATCGTCAAGGCTGATAGCGTAGAAGTTCAAGACTATGATGGTAATAGTCGTGAGCGTGCTAGCTACACTGCTGAGCTTGATTTGTCAGATATAGGTAAGGGAACTTATCCTTACTACATGCTCAAGGAAATCGATGAGCAACCAACTGTTATGCGTAAACTCATCCAAGCCTACACAGATGAGGCTGGTCAAGTAGTAGTAGACCCAGCTATCATCCAGGCTGTTCAAGACGCAGACCGTATCTACATCCTTGCAGCTGGGACATCTTACCACGCAGGATTTGCTTCTAAGAAGATGCTGGAAGAATTGACGGATACACCAGTGGAATTGGGTATTGCATCTGAATGGGGTTATGCTATGCCGCTACTGAGCAAAAAACCAATGTTTATTTTGCTTAGTCAGTCAGGTGAAACTGCTGATAGTCGTCAAGTTTTAGTAAAAGCTAATGAAATGGGAATTCCAAGTTTAACTGTAACTAATGTTGCAGGCTCTACACTATCTCGTGAAGCAACTTATACTATGTTATTGCATGCTGGTCCAGAAATTGCTGTAGCTTCAACTAAGGCTTATACAGGACAAGTGGCGACATTAGCATTTCTTGCTAAGGCAGTTGGTGAAGCTAATGGGAATGAAAAAGCTAAAAAGTTTGATTTAGTGCGTGAACTTTCAATTGTAGCTCAGTCTATTGAGTCTACACTTTCAGAGAAAGAATTGATTGAAGAAAAGGTTAGAGGACTCTTAGAAACAACTCGTAATGCTTTCTACATTGGACGTGGTCAGGACTACTATGTAGTTATGGAGGCTAGCCTAAAACTTAAGGAAATTTCTTATATTCAGTGTGAAGGTTTTGCGGCAGGAGAACTTAAACATGGAACTATATCTTTAATTGAGGATGGTACACCTGTTATTGCCTTAATTTCTGACAATCCAACCGTCGCTTCTCATACTCGTGGTAATATTTCTGAAGTAGTAGCTCGTGGAGCTAATGCTCTAACTATTGTGGAAGAAGGAATAGAAAAAGAAGGTGATGACATTATTATTAATAAAGTTCATCCATATCTATCTAGTATTTCTATGGTTATTCCTACTCAATTGATTGCTTACTATGCTTCACTTCACCGTGGACTGGATGTAGATAAACCACGTAACCTTGCTAAATCAGTAACGGTAGAATAAGCTAAAAAGTCTAGTTATCTAGGCTTTTTCTTGTAAGCAAATCGGTTGCTTGTACCCAAGTTTCGTGTTAGAATAATTTTTCAAATTGCAGGAAAGAAATAGACGGGGAGAATCACAATGGTAGAATTGGGAATTTCAACATTCGGGGAAACAACGGAGCTTGAAGGGACTGGACAGATTTACAGTCATGCCGAACGCATTCGTCAGTTGGTGGCAGAGATTGAACTGGCTGACAAGCTTGGTTTGGATGTGTATGGAGTTGGTGAGCACCATCGGGAAGACTTTGCGGTATCAGCCCCAGAGATTGTCCTGGCAGCTGGGGCAGTCAATACCAAGAAAATCCGTTTGACCAGTGCAGTTAGCATTATCTCGAGCATGGACCCTATTCGTTTGTTCCAACAATATGCGACCATCGATGCTTTGTCAAATGGACGAGCGGAGATTATGGCTGGAAGGGGTTCTTTCACGGAATCTTTTCCCTTGTTTGGCTATGACTTGAAAGACTACGAAGCCCTTTTTGATGAGAAATTAGATTTGCTCCAGTTAGTCAATGAGAAGACCAAGTTAGACTGGCAAGGTCGCTTGACCCAAACAATCTCTGGCAAAGAAGTCTATCCTCGTCCAGTTCAGGACAAATTACCCTTGTGGATAGCGACAGGTGGTCATGTCGAATCAACAGTGAAGATTGCTCAGGCTGGTCTACCGATTGTCTATGCAATTATTGGTGGCAATCCGCGTTATTTTAAAAAGTTGATTCAGGCTTATCGTGAGATTGGGAGCGAAGCGGGCCATGCTAGTCATGAACTAAAGGTTGGGGCTCATTCTTGGGGTTGGATTGCTGAAGATGGCGAGCAGGCTGTAAAAGATTATTTCCATCCGACCAAGCAAGTGGTGGATGCTATTTCCAAAGACCGTCCGCACTGGCAGGAATTGCGTTATGAGCAATATTTGGAGCAAGTTGGACCAAATGGTGCTATGTTTGTGGGCAATTCAGATCAGGTGGCCGAAAAATTGATTCGCATGATTGAAGACTTAGGTTTGGATCGCTTTATGTTGCACCTACCTCTTGGTTCTATGCCTCATGAACAAGTCCTGAGAGCTATTGAACTCTTCGGTACACAAGTTGTACCCAAAGTACGGGCTTATTTTGCCATGAAAGAGGCTTAATAAAAAATCCTAATCAGGCTGATAAAAAATCTATATAACAACTATTTTAAAAAAGCAATAAACAGAAAAGAATCTCTGAAAAGCTAGTAAAATCAAGCTTTCCAGAGGTTTTTTTCTCTATTGATATAAACAATCTCAATCAAGTCGATAGTCAATATATATTGGGAAAAGGTCAAAAGGAGTGGTAAGATGGTTTCAATCCAAATGGAAGGAGAAAAGTATGACAAGTAAAAGAGAGCTAGTTTTTAAAGCCATCCGAGGAGAAGAGGTGGAACGAGTTCCTGTAGGCTTTTGGTTTCATTTTGTAACACTGGAGGAAAAAGGGCAAGGTTTAAATAACCCACGTATCTTTCAAAAAAGTGTAGAGGGACATCGGAAGTACGTTGAAAGAATTCATCCTGATTTTGTCAAAATGATGAGTGACGGATTTTTCATTTATCCAAGTAATGTCTACAGTCCTTTGGTTTCAAGTATTCAGGAGCTGGCTTCTATTGAGTCGATTGGTGAAAACCATCCTTGGATTCAGCAACAAGTAGAAGTGGTAGAAGCTATTCGAGCAACCTTCACTGAGGACATTGCTTCATTCTACAATATCTTTTCTCCGATTTCCTACCTGAAACGTTGGTTTCGTACAGAGACTTCTAGAGGTGATAAGGAGGTTGCTAATCTATTACTCGAAAATCCAGAGCTATTCAGGGAGATTTTAGATGTAATAGCTGAGGATATCGCAATCCTAACCAAGGCAATCATTCAGTATGGTGGAGCAGATGGGATTTACCTCAGTACACAAGAAATTCAGGATGAGCGCATCACAGCAGAATTGTATCAGACCTATATTGAGCCAAGCAACATAAAGGTTTTAGAAGCTGCCAATCAGGTAGGTGGGGTAAATATCCTGCATATCTGCGGTTTCCAAGGTGCCAGTAACAATGTGACTATTTTCAAAGATTATCCAGCCCAGGTTTTCAATTGGGCAACCCACCATGAAGCAGTCAGTTTACCTCAAGGTCAGGAGCTATTTCATGGCAAAGCGGTCTTGGGTGGTTTTGAAAATGGGAAGCAGAGCCTGCTTTATGGAGGTAGCAAGGCTAAACTACAAGAGGAAACCAAACGCTTGTTAGCTGAGGCTGGGACTAGAGGGGTCCTTCTTGGAGCGGATTGTACAGTTCCAGATGACTTTGAATTAGAAAGATTGGACTGGATTCGTCAGGCTACTATTTTAGAATAGGAGGGCCTTATGAAAAGAAAAAAGTGGCTATTGGCAGGGATGGTCCTTGGCTTTGTCATCCTACTTGCGATTAGTATTACCAAGGGATTTAATTGTAAGGAAGGGTCAAGATGTCATGGGATTCAGGATTTTCAGAAGGGAAGTCTTCCTTTTATTCAAACCAATGATATTGCCAGTGTTTTATTAGTCGAAAAAGAAAGAAATGGAGAATAGAGATGTCAGAAAAAAGAGAATGGGTTTTAAAAGCATTTAGAGGAGAAGTGGTTGACCGTGTACCTGTAGGTTTTTGGCACCACTTTACATCAGAAGAGGAATGGTTAAAGGGATTTTCCAATCCTGTGATTATTGAAAAGAACATACAAGGTCACAAACAATTTATCCGTGAACTACATCCAGACTTTATCAAGTTGATGAGTGATGGCTATTTTGCTTATCCAAATACAGTTATTGCCAAAGGGAAGTCACTCCAAGAGCTGGCGGAGATTCAACCTCTGGGTGAAGATCATCCGTGGATTAGAGAGCAGGTAGAATTAGTGAAGAAGATTAAGCAGGAGTTTACGGAGGACATTGTTGCTATTTACAATATTTTTGCGCCTGTGACCTACCTCAAATGGTTACTTGGAGAAGTGTCTGGTGGAGATGATCTCATTGCAGATTTCTTAGTTCAAGATTCTCAGAAATTGAAAAAAGTCCTTGATGTGATTGCGCAAGATATCGCTAGCTTGAGTCAAGCTATTATTAAAGATGCAGGAGCAGACGGTATTTATCTCAGTGTGCAAAGTATTCAGGATGCGCGTGTTTCTGCTGAAGCCTATCAGGAGATTATTGCGCCGAGTGAACTGACTGTTTTAAAAGCGGCTAAGTCGGTTGGTGGGGTAAATATCCTTCATATCTGTGGCTATGAAGGAGCTCGAAACGATATTCATATCTTTGCCGACTATCCAGCTCATGTTTTTAACTGGGCAGTTGGTCCAGAAGGAATTAGCCTAAAAGAAGGTCGTGAGATTTTCAAGGGTCGTGCTGTTCTGGGAGGATTTGAAAACGGTGAAGATGGCCTTCTTTATCGAGGCAGTAAGGAAGAAATTCAAGCTGAAACCAAACGATTGGTAGAAGAAACAGGAAAAGAGGGCTTCATACTTGGAGCAGATTGTACCATTCCGAGTGATATTGCAGTGGAGCGTATCCAGTGGGTGAGAGAGGCATTAGATAAATAAAGGAGAAGAATATGAGTAAGAAAACATGGATTATTGGTGGAGTTGCGGTTGCGGCAGTGCTTGGAGCAACGATTATTGGTAGAACTTTGGCGGGAGCATCTGCTAAAGGTGCAGATGCAGCTTCATCTGGACAAGTAACAACTTTAAAAGTTGCCCATACTCAAAACTATGTCCCTTATGATTTTATTGACGAAAAAGGGGAATCAGATGGTTATGAAGTTGCTGTTTTAAAGGCGGTTGATGAGAAATTAGCAGATTATAAATTTGAGTATACTGGAACGAGTGATGATGATCTCTTGATTGGACTTGAGTCTGGCAAGTACGATATTGGAACTAAAGGTGCTTGGTATACAGATGAACGGGCTAAGAAATTCATTATTCCATCTGAGCCAGTAGGAGCCAGCATTATTGGTTTTACTGTCAGAAAAGAAGATGAAGCCAAATATAAGAATATTGATGATTTCGCCAAAAACAAAGGCAAATTAGTACCAATCTCTCCTCAAAATGCTCAGTGGAATGTTATCAATAGTTATAATGACAAGCACAAGGATTCACCAATTGAGTTGACAGCTGCTGAATCATTCAAGGTGGCAGATGCTTATGCTTGGGTTTTAGAAGGACGTTACGATGCCTTCTTTGATATCAAGTTGTCTTTTGAAAAAGCAGTGACAGCAGAGGATGGTTCTTACCACCAATATGCGGACAAACTTAGCTGGTTCCCTTATAAAGGAATCCCAACCTATCCATTGATTCACCGTGATGAAAAGGGCGAGAAGTTTGCTAAAGAGTATGAAAAAGCGATTAAAGAATTAAAAGAAGAGGGAACTCTAGCTAAACTTTCTCAAAAATACTTTAAAGAAGATGTTTTTAGCTACGTTGATAAAGATTAGATGAGCAATCAGGCATATTATACTCTTCGAAAATCTCTTCAAACCGCGTCAACGTCGCCTTGCCGTAGGTATGGTTACTGACTTCGTCAGTTCTATCCACAACCTCAAAACACTGTTTTGAGCAACCTGTGGCTAGTTTGCTTTTTGATTTTCATTGAGTATTAGAAAGAGGTTTATATGGTTTCATATGATTTTTCAAGAGTGTTCCAATTTTTACCAACCTTATGGCAGGCTCTTCCGATGACCTTGTCCATTCTCTTTTTTACTACAATCCTCGGTTCCCTTTTCGGTGGCTTATTGGCTTGGGCTCAAGTGGGAGAAGATAAGACTTTTGCAGGTCTTTCCAAGGGCTATATTTTCACTCTTCGCTGTACTCCCCCCATTGTCTTACTGTTTTTAGTTTTTTATGGTTTACCTGAATTTTTAAAATGGTGGCTGAATTTAGACATCAACAACTGGTCTAAGACGGTTTTCGTCTTATTCACCATGGTCTTACTATTTGCGGCTATCATTGCAGAAGTATTTAAGGCGTCCTATCAGGCAATTCCCAAAGGTCAGATGGAGGCTGGAGTCAGTATTGGTCTGACCCCTAGTCAGACATTTTGGAGAATCATTTTTCCTCAGGCTTTTCAAGTGGCTCTTCCAAATATGACGACCGCTATTCTAAATTTGATGCGGGACGCTGCCCTAGCCTATACGATTGGTTTTGTGGATGTCATGGGGGCTGGGAATCTCTTAATCAGTCGCAATTTGGGGAATTACTCTCTTGAAACCTATACAGCGGTTGCCATTCTTTATTGGGGTGTAGCTTTGGCTGTTTCCTTCTTGAGTCGCTTGTTAGAAAAATCTTTGGAAACGAAAGGGAGATAGGATATGGATTTAGACTATATTTCAAAAACCTTTTTAGAGACCTTAAAAGGGGTACCGACCACTTTGATTATCATGATTGTAGCTATGGTCTTAAGTTTTCTACCAGCCTTGTTTTTAGCACTGGGACAAATATATAAAGTGAAAGGTGTTCGAACATTCTCCCTCGTGTATCTCGCTTTTATAAGAGCGACTCCTCCGATTTTACTGATTCTTTTCTTCTATAGTTTGTTTCCGAGTTTGCTCAATCAATTTCTCAAAAGCATAGGGAGTGATGTTGATATCTTTAAACTCAATCCCATCTATTATGCTTTTATTATCTATAGCCTGATGACAACAGGTAGTTTATCAGAAATTTTACGTTCGGCTATTTTGACTGTGGATAAGGGACAGTTAGAAGCTGCACAAGCGATTGGCTTAACCACTAGCCAAGCTTATGTGAGGATTGTTTTTCCACAGGCCTTGCGATCAGCTTTGCCCAATCTGGCTAATCTAGTCATAAATATTGTAAAAGGAACCTCTTTGGTTTTTGTGATGACCATTAAGGATATTACAGCCATTGCCCGTGTTGAAGCGTCTTATGGTTATCAGTATTTTGAATCCTATTTTGTGATCTTTTTACAGTACATTCTTATTTGCGGATTGATTCAATGGGGCTTTTCAATTATAGAGAAACGCTATATTCGAAGAGAAAAGGGACAAGTAGTGCCCAGTACAGGTTTAGCATAGGAGGAGACAATGTTACAAGTAGAACATGTTGCAAAAAAATTTGGAGACAGACAAGTCCTAGAAGATGTTAATCTCAAGGTCAACCAAGGGGATGTGGTTGTAATATTGGGGCCATCTGGATCAGGTAAAACGACTTTTCTCAGATGTCTCAATCATTTAGAAAAGGCCGATAGTGGCTCTTTGAAGCTTGCTGATAAAGACTACGATCTTGGCAAATTGACCAAAAAAGATATTTTAGAAATTCGCCAGAAGACAGCCTTCGTTTTCCAACATTATAATTTATTTGCTAATAAGACCGCCTTGGAAAATATTTTAGAGGGCTTGGTAATTGCTCGGAAAATTCCTAAGGAAGAAGCAACCAAACGTGCGGAAGCTGCCTTAGAAAAAGTTGGTTTACTAGCTTATAAAGATTATTATCCTTCTCAGCTTTCTGGAGGCCAGCAACAACGAATTGGCATTGCGCGTGCCATCGCTGTGAAACCAGAGGTCATTTTATTAGATGAGCCGACATCGGCCTTGGATCCAGAGTTGGTAGGAGATGTTTTAGATGTTTTAAAACAGTTAGCTAAAGAAGGAGTTACTATGGTAGTAGTGACTCATGAGATGGGTTTTGCCAGAGATGTAGCCAACCATGTCATTTTTATGGATGGTGGGAAAATTGTTGAAGAAAATAATGCCCATGATTTCTTTAGTCGTCCAAAAGAAGAAAGAACCAAGCAATTTTTGGCACGAATACTCTCGGATGCGACCTATAGTGTGGAATATATGATTTGACAGATAGGATTATCAGGGCAAAAATTAATCCCCCGAGCTTTAATGCTTGGGGGATTGTTCTATAGGAGGGCTAGTTTAGTTCTCTTTTTTGTTTTTTAGTAAGAACCCGAGACCTAGAAGGGCAAGGAGACTAATTCCTGCAAACAGGAGTTTGTGATCGTTTTTGGTTCCTGTATTTGGAAGTTCAGCTTGTTTAGCTAGAGGCGCAGGTATATTTTCCTTGCTAGGGTTTTCTACTGATTCGTTTTGAACAGCTTCACTTACAGATGATGCTTGTGCTTCTTGTGCTGGTTGTTCAGCTTGTGAATCAGCTGTAGCTTGGCTAGGTTTATTTTCTGCATCAGCTACTTTTGCATCTGGTTTTGCAGAATCAGGTTTAGTTTGTGGAGCTGGAGTTTGCTGTTCCGGTTTGACTACTCGGTTTGACATATTGTCTTGGATATTATATTGCCCTTGTTCTTGTTTTAAGCTAGAAAGGTCAAATTCTGGTTTTTCTTCCACAGCTGGGGCAACGATGGCACCGCCTTGAGAGATTCTAAGAACAGTAGCTGTAAGGGCATTTAATTTCAAGCCTTTTTCAGTCCATTCGAGTCCTTTCGGGTTGGCAATTCCTACTGGCCCTGCTTGGTTTTCATCTGCTAAAACTTCAGCATTTCTGAGGTGGGCAAAGGCAGTTCCCAAATTAAATTCGCGAGCTTTTTCGTCCGCATTGACAAAGACTGCGTAGATGTCTCCATTTGGAGCAGTGATTTGGTAGCCAATTACTACGTCCTCTTTTGCCACACCATTTTGGCCTGGGACAGTGATGAGGTGGACACGGTCTTTGATATCTTGGAGACTCTTAAGTCGGAAGGCATCTGTAGATTGACGAAGAGCAATCAACCCTTTCATATAGTCACGGCTCTTGACATTTTCAGGATATGCTTTTCCATCTGTAGCCTTAGTCCAGTCAAACTTGTTAATAGCATCACTCGAATCGTAAGAGTCATGGATGAAGTAAGGATAGTCAAATGGATTGCCGTCCTTATCACGCAACAAGTGAGATTTGTTTGGAACCTTATCCTCCGATACTGGAGTCTTGTAGGCTGGGTCACGGAATTGTTTAGTACGTCCGTATTCCTGACCAGAGTGGATAAACGGAGTTCCTTGAGATGTCAAGACCATGAGGTTTCCAAGTCGCAAACGACGGTGGATTTCAGCATAGTTCTCAGCCTTGCTTGGGTCTTTTTTGATAGACTGGGCGATGATGTCAAAGAGGGTCAAGTTATCATGGGCTGCGATGTATTGGATGACATCTCCAGGGCTGTCAGCTTCAAAGTTGGTTGGTTGAGCAATGATATTTTTGAAGATGGTGTTGATATCACGCTTGCCACCTGTGATAAAGGCAGGTTGACCTTCGTTTGGATAACCAGACTTGAGGTTGTTACGAATGTCATCTGAAAAGACAGCGACTGTATCGGTATGTTTCATCCAATCTTGGTCAGCAGCTTTAGTAGGCATGTTCTCATCACCTGCATAGGTTCTCCAACCTTCACCAAGCATGATTAAGTGTGGATTGAGGGCGCGTGCGGCCTTGTACGCTTCTTCAATAGAAGCTGCATCATGGTCTCCCATCATATCGAAGCGGAATCCATCCACTTTGTAGGTATCAACTAGATATTTGATAGAGTCAACTAGGAGTCGTTTGGTCATATGGTGGGTTGTCCCCAAGCGTCCACCACCAAAGCTAGTGCGAGGTGTCCCATCAGCATCCATAAAGTGGTAGTAGTTTGGCTCTAAATCTTCAAAGATATCGACCTTGGCTGTATGGTTATACACTACATCTAGGATAGCTCCCATACCACGTTTGTGGATCTCGTTGATGAGGTTTTTAAATTCTGCGATTCGTTTTTCTGGATTTTTAGGATCGCTTGAATACATACCAGTCAAGGAGAAGTAGTTTTGAGGATCATATCCCCAGTTATAGTTGCTGTTGCTTGAAGCATAGTCAGACAAGCGTTCATGGTTTTTCAATTCATTGACAAAGTAGTAAGACAAGACTGGAAGGAGCTGGATGTGGGTTACACCCAAGTTTTTGAGGTAGTCTAGTTTTTCGATAAAGGCTTCAAAAGTACCAAATGGTTTGGTCAAGTCTTTTGCGATAGCGGGATCTGAAGTGAAGTCACGCACATGAGCTTCGTAGATAACGGCATTTTCACGAGTCTTGAAGTTGTGAATCTTACCATAAGTCAAGTCTTGAGGTCCTAGTTTGGCTGGATCTACAAAGGCGGCTTTAGCCACTTTATGGGAAGCGTCTGTTTTTGCAAGATCACTATTCCAAGCAGCGAGGGACTTAGCGTAAGGATCGAGTGCAAGAACAGTTTTACCTTGACGTTCAATTTGGTATTGATAATAGTAGCCAGTGAAATCTGTGATTCCTAATTTATTTGTGCTATCTAGAGTTTGTTTCCAAGTTCCTCTTTCCCCTTTTTCAAGAGCGACAGTTCCAACCACTTTTTCAGGGTCATTCTTGTCGTAGACAACGACAGAAACCTTATCAGCACTTGGTGACCAAAGGGTTAAATCAACCTGTTTTCCTTCTTCTTTTAAGTCAGCTCCAAGTTTGCCATCATAACTGTATGTCTCATCTTTAAGTCGCCAGCTTGTTTTGGTAGTGAATTGGTCGGAATTGTAGCTAACAGTATATGGATGTTTTGTGTCCGAGAAATCTCCGCTGTAGGTCACTTTCTTACCAGCTTCATCTATTGCAACATCAGTAATAGCTACTTTGTTTCCTAGGTGATTAGTGATGTTAGAGTGTTTGAGGATATCCTCTTTTTTAGCACCGACAAGTGTTGAAAAACTACTCTCAATGCTAGAAGTACCTACGTGTTGGGCTCCTGTCATGCGGATATCGTGCACATAGTAGGGGTTGGTGTAGATGGTTTCATCATCGTCTTTTAGGAAAATTTGGCTATGATTTTTTAAATCTGTGAACTTATAATCTTCTTTACGGATTTTCACATCGTCTCCTTGTTTGTTTCTGTCTAGTAATAAAAATCCAAGGTCTTTAGCTGCATCTTTGAGTGGAATATCGATATAGCGACCATATTTGCCTGTAGCCGTAAAGTCTGTTCCATTAGGCCATTCACCACTACTTGGCTCTTTCACATCTCCCCAGTACCAGAGAGACTTCTTGTCATAGTTGCCATCTGTGCGGTAGTAGTTGACACGAATAGTTCCTGCAGGCTGTGGTTCGTAAGAGAAAACCTTGTTATCTTGGTCCAACCAAGCCTCATTCATCTTTGGTGCCAGTTTTTCTACTGATTTATCGCCGGTTAGATTTTTCCCAGCTGTATTATTGATGAGGAAGCTAATTTTCTTGGCTTGTTCTCCCTTTAATTTGACATCTAGGTAGTAGCCATAGTCATCTTTTTTGGCATCCTTGAAGGACAAGGCTCCGTTCGGCCAATTTTCAGAAGGTTTTTCAACATCGTCCCAAGTCCATAGTCCTTGACTATCCTTGTTTTCTTCAGGGAGTTTTTTGACATGGATGCGGAAGTAGTTGTCTTCGATTGGCTCTTCTGTCTTAGTTTCAGTCGTTACTGGACTCGTAGAAGTAGTTGGTTCACTTGAACGATCTTGTCCGGTTTGTGGGGCTGAATCGGCGGGAGTTGCAGCAGGAGTAGTTGGCTCTGTTGCAGGTTTTTCTTCTGTTTTCTTTAGGGAAGCGTTTGCACTATCGGGTGAAGAAAAATCGCTTTCGTTCTTGCCAGCGATGTTTGTTGCATCAGTAAGAGGTTGAGTAAGGGAGGTCGTATTTCTGTTGCTGGGTTCGTTAGTGGTTGGTGTATTTTCGTTGGCTGAGATAGTTGGTGTAGCCATGGCAAGCAGAATAAGGCTTGCTCCAATAAGGACAGAACCAGTTCCATTTTTGAGGGAACGGATGCTGTAAACCATTTTTTTCTCAGTTTGAGATGGTATTTTTCTCATAATGATTCTCCAATCAATAAATTTCTATCATCAGTATAGCACTTAGTAAAATAAGATGCAAGCGTTTTCCTAAAATTAAAATAAAAGAAAAAATCGCAACAAATTTTGTTACGATTAAGCCAGTCTTTCTTTATGAATTTGAGAAGCCAGCAGGTGAAGGTGATGAAATAGTTCTGAAGTAGAGAAGTTACGATTGTAGATAAGTGGTTTAGGAGAGTTGGTGACAGGAAAGGTAGTGATAACAATATCGTGAGGAATTTGATTGAGAATTGAGAAAGAAATCGTAGATTCTTCCCAAGAATCAAAGAGATAGAGATTATTGCCGTAGTGAGCAAGGGTGTCGATAAGGTTTTGTGCGTGATGACTATCCAAATGACTAATGACTAAAACACGTATTTTGGGAAGTTTTTGAAGTAATTGGACTAAAATTCGTTGCCCTTGGATAGAAAAGGTGTAGACAAGTTCTTGTAGCTTACTTGGGTGATTTTCTAGCCCCATTTCAGTAAGGTAAGATTGGAATTTGTGTTGACTTACTTCAAATAGTTTTGGAAATTCTACTTGATAACTGCTTAAAATTTGGGATTTCTGTCTGTCGAGAGACTGGTTACTGAGTAAATGAAAGAAATCAGATTGGGCAGTGTAGTGGAGGAGCCAAATCAATTCCTCGCGATTTTCAATCTGTAGGTGAAATTCTTTAGCTAGTTCTTCTAGAATTTGGCTCAATAAACGATAAGATTTTTGGATATGTTGAATATCACCCAGTACTCCATTGCTAGGATTGTTTGTGATCTGAGGAGACTTTACTGGATTTGAAAATAGCTGTTCTAGCGTCTCCTTTTTCGGTTCAAAATGAAGTTTTTTAGCCAGCTTTTTGATATCTTGTTCAAACTGGGTAATCTGCATGAGGGTGCTGTAGTGACTGGTTAAAAGAGGAGTAGGATTTTCAATCAAATGCCCCTTATTAAAGCGCTCCATATTGATAGCTAGAGTATATTTGATTTGTCGTAAACTACTGAGGTTGGGTGAAACTTGTTGGGCGTCCAAAAATAGCTGAATCAAGTGAGTGAGTGCCTCTTCAGAAATAGAAGGAAAGGGCCAATCCAGAAAACTGTAACTTTGGCTAAAGTAGTCTAGATAAAAGGCGCGAATGTCCTCTTCTTCTCCCTCCATGACTAAAGGGGAAGGTTGGATGTTGACGCTATAGTGTTGTGGAAGTTTAGTGTTGATACGATGAATGATTTCCTCAATATGCTCTTGATTAGTGGAAAGTACCTGACATATTTGCTCAAGCGATTGCCCCTCTTTGAAAAATAACTGGTTCAAAAAAGAATAGGTTTCAGATTGTTTAAGAATCGCAATCCTGGGATCTAAGGTGTTTTGGAAGTCAAACTGCAATTGAATGCCTTTTTTTCTTGATTGAAGCAGGAGGTTAGGAAACAATTGCTCAAGCTTAAAAAGGTGTTCTTGCAATTTTTCTATTGAAAAATTCAGCTTCTCAGCCAAGACGGACAAAATTCTATCCAATCATGGCGTTTGGTTAATTCTTCCAATAAGAATAGCAAGTCTTGTTCAGTTTTAGACAGCAAGATATTCATCATAAACCTCCCTATATATTTATACATATATATTAAAAGAAAAGCCTGGTAAAGTCAAGAAAACAGCCTATGATAAAATAGGAAAATCTGAATTTACTATATTTTTCTTGGATTATTAAACTGAAAATGAAATTTGCAAAGCGATTATTGAATTTAATTTTTTTATTTTTATAGGAAAAGATTGTTTAAAAAATAGTAAAAAAACCTTGAAAAATTTAGCTAAATAGGGTATAATATGAGTAATCATTTGTCGTAGGTTTTGTCTGAAATATTGTCCAGACAAGGCTCACAGCAGTTAAATCTCCTGAAAAAGTCAGATTTAACTGCTCTTTTTGTGCTTTTTTTCAGGATTTTAAGCATTTGTAACAAAGACTTAAAGATTCTGAAAATTCATCAAAGGGACACGGTGATAGGGGTTTTTAAAACCATATGACGATTAGAAAAGCCTGATTGACAAGGCTTGGAACTTATTTACAAAGGAGAATCATCTTGGCAGGACATGACGTTCAATACGGGAAACATCGTACCCGTCGTAGTTTTTCAAGAATCAAAGAAGTTCTTGACTTACCAAATTTGATTGAAATTCAAACTGATTCATTTAAAGATTTCCTAGACCATGGTCTGAAGGAAGTGTTTGAAGATGTATTGCCAATTTCAAACTTCACAGACACAATGGAGTTGGAATTTGTTGGCTACGAAATCAAAGAACCAAAATATACGCTAGAAGAAGCTCGTATCCACGATGCTAGCTACTCAGCACCAATTTTTGTAACCTTCCGCTTGATCAATAAAGAAACAGGCGAAATCAAGACCCAAGAAGTTTTCTTTGGTGATTTCCCAATCATGACAGAAATGGGTACTTTCATCATCAATGGTGGTGAACGTATCATCGTATCTCAGTTGGTCCGCTCACCAGGTGTTTACG